>CAITDW010000231.1 GCA_903891235.1 uncultured Candidatus Saccharibacteria bacterium | reverse complement strand
TTCTGATATTCCATCCAAACAGCACTAGTTCTAGTGGTTAAAAAAATAAATATTGGATAAATAGATAGAAGCATTAAAGCAACTTGCCAGGAGAAAAATGCAACTATAACAAGAGAGAAAATTGATGAGAAAATAAACTGCATAGTGTTATTCGTAAACATCTGAACAAAGTTAGAGATCTGATTAATACCCCTGCTCATACGGTTTATTATCTTTCCGGTAAGTTCAGAGTCAAAATATGATTGAGGGAGAGTCAATAAATGATCATAGTATCTCTGACTCATAAGTTTATCCAATTTAATACTCATCATGTCACCTAGGTATCCGCTATAGTCACTTATTATTGTTGACAGTGCATCAGACACAAAGATTGAAATTGCAAATATAGCAACTAGAGTTACATTGGCATGACCACCACCGATTATTTTAGTTATCTGATCAATTGCACCTTTAGTAAAAAGAGGATATAGCTGATTCAATATAGCAATTAAGACTGTAAAAAGACTTATCGCAATAAAATATCTAGATAAGCTTTTTGAAAATTTAAATAGTCTTATGATATTTTGCATAAGGCCTTATTATACCCTAGAAAATTCTTCTAGTGTCATCTTTCTTGCTTCAGAATGATTAATTATCGGGAATGGGTAATCTTTGCCAATCTTACAGCCAGATTCTTCCTGGACATCATTTGGCATCAGCGATGGATCTCCAAGATATTTAAGAGGTACATTTTTAAGTTCTGGCACATATTTTTTAATGTAAACTCCATCCGGATCAAATTTTTCTTGTTGAAGGGTTGGATTAAAGATTCTTCTAAATACCGGAGCTGGATCGACTCCGACACTAGCTATCCATTGCCAGTTACCATTGTTATTTGATATGTCTCCATCAATTAGCATTTTTTGGAAATAATCTTCACCTTTGCGCCAATCTATAAATAAGTCTTTCGTTAAGAATGATCCCACAATTAATCTACCTCGATTATGCATCCAACCTTCATTATTTAATTGTCTCATGGCAGCATCGACAATTGGATAACCAGTTTTTCCTTCCTGCCAAGCTTTTAGCAAAGCATCGTTATTATTCCATTTAAGATTTCTATATTTTTCTTGAAATTCAGATCGTATATTAGATGGATAGTTAAAAAGAATATAGTTATAAAAGTCACGCCAGCATAGTTGTCTTTTCCAAGCCGTCTCGCCATCTGACTGTCCAACGGATGATTCCATATAAAGAGCTGATATGCATCCAAAATGTAGATATGGACTAATTCTTGATGTTTTATCTCCAGGTAGATCATTATGGGCTTCATTATAATCAAATATATTTTTTGATTTGAAAGAATTGAATATCTCAAGTGCTTTATCTTCACCACCTAATGAAACATTCGGTGATAAATATTTTTTATCTAAATCAGATATTTTCGGAAGTTCAATCGAATATATGTCGGCAGGAGTATTTATTTTCTCCGGTATTGGACAAACTTGCCTTCTCTGAATTAGTGACCAGTTATTATAAAAAGGCGTATAAACTTTAAAGATACTTTCAGTTTTGGTTCTTATGGCGTCTAAATTAGAAACCACTAATCTACCAGGGAATTTATTTACTTGTATGCCATTTTTATTTAGACTGTTTGTAACTGCATTATCTCTTTTTATGGAATATGGTGTATAGTCCTCAGAAATATACACACTAGAAACTTCGTATTTTTTGCAGTATTCACTTAGTATTAATTCTGGATCACCTTCAGCAATGATTAATCTAGATTTTATTTTTTTAAGATTATTGTCTAGATTAATCAATGATTCGATGAGGAATCGATTCCTATTTTGACTAGATCTGGCGCCATTAAATAACTGCTTATCTAAAATAAATAGTGGTATTACATTTCCATCAGTTTTACTGGCTTTGGAAAGTGTTGGATTATCTAGGACTCTTAAGTCGTTTCTGAACCATACGATTATATTATTTTTCACCATGATAATTATTATACTAATATTTTCTTATCTAACTAAGATTTAATTAAATTAATTAGTTGTTTCTAAAAATAACCATTAATATATATTTTATGACTCAAGAAGAAGCTCTAGATATTATGATGATGGGTAAAAATGTTTTTTTAACTGGCCCGGCTGGAAGTGGTAAAACTTTTGTACTTAATCAATACATTAAATATCTCAAAAAACATAAAATAAATATGGCCATCACTGCTTCCACTGGCATTGCTGCAACCAATATGAATGGTAAAACAATCCACTCATGGGCTCATATTGGTATTAAAAATGATATGACAGAAGCCGAGATTAATCGGATATTTGCAAGGACAGATTATAGAATGCAGATGATGAGTGCGAGAGTGCTAATTATTGATGAGATTTCGATGCTCCATCACTATCGGCTTGATCTGGTAGATAAAATACTACGACGTATTCATGATAATGATCTTCCTTTTGGGGGTATTCAAGTGATTCTTTGTGGAGATTTATTCCAGCTGCCACCAATTACACCTTACGGCCAGGAAATTATTTATATAAATGAATCATCAGTTTGGAAAGATATGGATATTCACATATGTTATCTCACAGAACAATTTAGACAAGAAGACGATAGTCTGATTTCTATCCTAAATGAAATAAGACTCAACGAAATTAGTACAAAATCTATGGAACTTTTATCGTCTAGATTCAATAAGAGTACGGATCAAAAAAATATTACTAAGCTGTATACACATAACGCTGATGTTGATTCAATTAATAAAACTGAACTATCCAAATTACCGGGAAAGATACACAAGTTTACGATGTTTACCAAAGGTGACCAGTTCCTAGCCAAGAATTTATCTGATAATTGTTTAGCTCCTGCCGAACTTGAGCTCAAAGTTGGAGCTACAGTCATGTTTGTTCAAAACAACTATAAGCAAGGGTATGTGAATGGCACTATTGGAACAGTGCATAAATTTGATAGTGAAACCACATTTCCGATTATTAAATTAAAAAATGGAAAAAATATATTAGCTGCACCTGGTTCTTGGAGGATAGAAGAAGGAGAAAGTGTTTTAGCTGAAATTACCCAAGTTCCACTTAGGCTTGCATGGGCTATAACCGTTCATAAGTCTCAAGGCATGACACTAGATAATGCTGAGATTGATCTTAGTAAATCTTTCTCTAGTGGTATGGGTTATGTTGCATTATCCAGAATTAAGTCTCTAGACACGCTTAATTTGATAGGTTTAAATAATAATGCTCTTAAGGTTAATGATAAAATTATTGAGTTTGATAAGTCATTTAGAGATCAATCAAAAAAGAACCTTGATCTCTTAAGGGCCCATGGGCATTTTGAACTTAGGAAATTAAAAAAACAGTTCATTTCAGACAATATTTAGTGTATAAATATAAGCAGTATGAGAATTGAAAGAAGACTATTCATTTTATTGATATTGGTATTTATTTCATTTGGTGGAGTTATATATCTTCAAAGGACTATTAATCTTGATAAAAATTCAAAGTTACTGAATAGTGAGTTAAATGCACAATCTTATCAAATTAATTCCGACATAAAGATTGAAGGAAGACTGTTTCAATCACTCTCTGTAGATTATTCATACTGGGATGACATGGTTGCATTAGCCAGCGATAAACCAGGTCATATTAGTTCCACTAATCTACAGTTTGCTCAACAAAATATAGACACAGCCTTAACTACCTTCAATGCAAATTCTGCATGGATATATAATTCTAAAGGCCAGATTGTATATTCTAGCTTTTTAAATCCTCAACCCAAATTTCTCTCAGTACCTACTCCAACAAATTATTTTAAAATCTTAGATCAAAAAAAATATTTTGATTATTATATAAATTCTCCATATGGTTTTATGGAAGTCAGGTCATCAACTATAGTTCCTTCAAACGACCCTAATAAAAAATCAAAAGCCCAAGGTTATTTTATTATTGCTAGAATTATAGATAATTCATACACTAAAGAAATAAGTAATTTATCTCAGACTGAAGTTACGATTGTAAATTCTGAAAATAAAGGATTAATTAACAAAATTATTGGGAATAGCGTTGAAATCAATCACGATTTATTAAACTGGGATGGAAGCGACTCACTATATCTAAAATCTAAATTCACAGTTGCAGCAGTTAACAATATTAATAATTTATTCAAAAATGAAATTATATTAATGATTACCCTAGCTTTTCTCTTGACGTTGATAATTTCATTTTCAATATGGCTGTTAGTTTTAAGGCCACTCAAAGCTATAGTTAGTGCTATAAATAATAATAATCCAAATATTTTAACAAAATTCTCTAGGTCTAAAACTGAATTTGGCGAACTGTCTAGCACGATAATACAATTCTTCAAACAAAAAGCTCAGATTGAAGAAGCCACGAGTAAACTTGTTAAGGCTAACAATGAACTTAGGAGACAAGATCTGGTTAAGGATGACTTCATTTCTATGATATCTCATCAGCTTGGAACCCCTCTAGCTGTCATGGATGGCTTTTTGAGTTTGGTTGTCCAAGGTTTCTATGGTGATATGAATGATAAGATGAAAGATGCGCTAGATAAGGCTTTATCTCGTACAAGGAATATGAAAGGCTTAGTTTTTGATTTACTTAACATATCTAGAATGACGGCTGGTAAATTCTTCCTTGAGCTCTCAGACGTCGATCTAACTGATGTTGTAGCAGAAGAGATTGATGAGCTAAAAAGACAGGCTCATGATAGAAACGTTACATTAAATTATACTGGCCCATCTAGGCCACTTCCAACTCTTAAAATTGACCTCCCTAAAACCCGTCAAGCTATTCTTAATTTGATTAATAACGCAATTTTTTATTCACCAAATGGTAAGGTGAATGTATACCTCGACTCAGATGAAGAAAACGTAATATTTAGAGTCGTTGATAACGGTATCGGTGTTCCAGAAGAAGAAAAACCTCACCTCTTCACTAAATTCTTTAGAGCAGATAATGCCAGGCGTGAGAGCCCTAATGGAACTGGAATCGGCCTTTACTTAGTCAAAAAGATTATTCTTGATCAGCACGGAAAGCTAATATTTTCATCAGAAACTGGCAAGGGTTCCACATTTGGGTTTACTCTGCCTATTATATCGAATAAAATTCCATCGGCTCCAAATCAAATTAACTCACATGATGAAGCAGATAAACTATATATGGCATCTCCAGATAATACTAATAATATAAAACATGAAGAAGTAGCCTCATCTGATGATGAAACTAAAACTAGCTAATACTTAACTTTGGTATTATATTAATACTTACTAACTAGTTTAAAAAAGGATTAATATTATTTTTGAGATCAACAAGCAAAAAGATTTGAATATATTAAATGAATTATCTGAGACAACTGAAGCGTTATATAACAGGCATCTGAGTGTATCTAAAGATTGGTACCCTCACCTAGAAATTCCATATGAGATAGCTTCAAATTATAAGGAAAAAGATTGGAGTCCCGAGCAATATCCACTAGATGAAGCTGTTAGGAGCGCAATTTATGTCAATCTATTGACCGAGGATAACCTACCTTATTATACGAATACGATTATTTCCCATGCCCCAGAAGGTCACCCCTTGAGAGACTGGACGATGCAGTGGACAAGTGAGGAATGGCGACATTCAGCTGTAATAAGAGACTGGGCACTAGCAACAAGAGCAATTGATCCAATTTATCTTGAGGATGGTCGCCGTGTACAAATGTCTAAAGGCGAAGTGCCACAGCCTGATAGCCTTGCGGAACTAATGGTTTATACAAGCCTCCAGGAATTAGCCACTCAAGTAGCACATAGGAATACTGGAAAGATGCTTGATAAGGAATTAAATGGACGCAAAATAATGGCAATGGTAGCTGGCGATGAAGGACTTCATCATGAGTTCTATTCAGGCCTTGCAACAAAAGCATTTGAGATAGATCCATCAACTATGGTTATTGCAGCCTTAAAGGAGCTGAAGGGCTTTAAAATGCCTGGTACTGGTATTCCAGACTTTGATAGACATTCTAAAATTATTGAAAAAGCCGGAATCTATAATATTCCTCAATTCTTTGAGAATGTCGTAACGCCAACATTTAATAGATGGGACATAGAATCACTTACTAACCTATCAAATGATGCTGAGCATGCTAGAGATAAATTACTTCGTCATATAGCGTTACTAGCAAGAATAGCTACTCGTTCTCTGAGATAATATTATCTTTCTATATTATTGATTACAGTTGATATTTGGTTTAGGATTTTATTACCAACTATAGCGTGATTAACAAAAGTATTAACATCAATAGCTTCTTCTTTTGAAGCTTTATATATTGCTTTATTTTCGCGGCACCAATCAAAATACTTCATGAAATACTCGATGGTTAGATTGGCAATATAATAGTCTTTCTCAGTAGTCAGTACTCTAACACCCTTATCTAAATTAGATATAAACTCATCAATAATATAGTAACCATTGATTAGTGATAAATCCTCAGTCGCTAAACCTTCAGGATTATTTTTTAACAATCCCCTTAAATATATTTCTGATGAAAATTTTAGAGTGTCGGTCTCCTCGGTGTCATTAATTAAAAACCCAGTAATCTGATTGTTATTTTTGTCACGAATCTCTTCCATATATGTTTATTATAGTCACTTATGCTATTTATTTACAGATTGACAATAAATTATTATTTTATTTGGTATTAATGTATAAATAGTATGAATGAAAAATAATAATAAAAAGTTTATTAAGGCGCCTAGGTACTTATTTAGAAAGTTAAATATACTAGACCTCGTTAGTACTATTGAAGTAAAGACCTTTATAGATATTGGTTGTGGTGCTGGTGAACTTGCTTGCACATTAGCTGAACATGGACTTATTGGAAAAGGATTAGATTATTCAAAAGGTGCCATAGCAGCAGCTAATAAGATTAAACTAGAGAGAGATCTTAATAACAGTAATATTAATTTTGAACTTCAAAATTCTAGTAAATCTAAAAAATATAAAGACAAATATGATTTAGTAGTCTGCTGTGAGGTACTTGAGCATGTAGAAGATGACTATAGTTTGTTGAGTACTTTAGTTAAATTATCTAATAAATATATCTTACTATCTGTACCGGCTAAGCAAAGGCTTTATGATTCATCAGATAAAGCAGTTGGACACTTTAGACGATACGAAAAACATGAATTATTAAAACTATTAAAATCACAGAAGCTTGAAATTGTATCACTTGATAACTACGGATACCCTTTTACTAATTGGGTAAGAATACTCAGGAAACTATCTTTTTATATTAAGAATTATAAAAATAGCCATGACTCAATGGATACAAAAAGTATGGATAGTGGCATTAATCCTGTTAAATTACCAGCTTTCTTAAATTCTCTAGATACAGAGAAAGCCATTAAGCCCTTCTACTATATAAGTAAACTTTTCAATAAAACTGATCTTGGTGAAGGTTATGTAGTTCTTTGTAGGTTAAAATAGTTAACTAAAGATATCTATTGTAACGACTATATTCAGATACACCATTATCCCACTCTGAATACCAACCCTTACCCCACAATGTATCTAGTTGTTCAAAGTAAGCCTGATGGCTGGACGTTTATATCATGGAATGAGATTACTGAGGGTACATATATTGTTCCCCTAACAAGATATAACGATGCATATGATAATTATCTTGCTAGTATAATTACTAATGGCCAATATATTAATCCTTTAATTAGTCCATTTATAATTATGCTAGATTCAATAATATTTATATTCAGAAAAGTCTATATTTTCACTAGCTCGAAGGCTTTCGTGGTAACTTCTTGTATGCTATCTTTTGCAGAATCTAGTATTTCTTCTTGATTCATACCAGTTGTTATAATTGGTTCACCGGCAACTACAAGAGGCCTTAAATGAAGGCTTTTAATTCTATAAGCAAATCCCATTGGTATTATGGCTAATGAGTCCCTATTTTTTACACCCATAGCAATCCTAGCAATGCCAGTTTTAAGATCCCGAACTTCTTTTGGGTTGTTTCTGTTCCTAGTTGATTCAGAAAATATTGCACAATGACCTCCATTGTTTAGGTGGTCAATATTAAAGTTGATTAAATTATTTGTTGCTGCATCTCTCATGGTTTTTCCTTCTGGTATATCATCAAAACTCTTAGATCTGAAAGCTGGATGTGCTAGCATGTGTGGAATAAATCTGCCTACTAGCGGCCAAATGAACATTTCGGCTTTTGCTGGAATAATAGTTGTACCTTTAAGCGGTTTAAATGCATCTTCATAAACTAGACCAGCTATTGTTGGTGTATCAGCAAGTGATTGATGATTGGGCGCTAATATGACTGATCCTCCATTGCTTAAGTGGGAATGGATTTTTTCATCAGAATTATTTTCATAATAAACATCACTTTTATATAAAAGATGCATAGCAAAAAATCCTATGCTTTGTAGCTTTTTGTTTATTTCGATGTTAGCAAAATGTTCATAAATCTTCTCGTGGTTTTCTGGTGATATTTTTTCCATCGGTATATCATTACATAATATCTTTTTTAAAGCAATTTATTTTAGTTGACTATAGACGATTAACCTTTGCTGGAATTCATTTGTGTTCTTATCTACTTTACCGTAGCACGTAATTAAGTTAAGACCAGAAACTTTTGGATTTACTGCGTCTAAGATTTGATTATCCTGGATTGAATTTGAATCATAAATAGCAGTCTTCACAACTTTATAGTTGAGTATTGAATTGTTGCCTTTTTGAATTTGAATAGTATCTCCAGCCTTTAATTTCTTAAGATTGTAAAAAACTCCGTTAGACGTCCAACTAGATACATGGCCATCAATAAGCGTTGCGCCAATTTCGCCTGGTTTACTACTTTTAATATACCAGGCTGCAGTAAATACATTATCTGGCGTACCAATTTGAGAATTTTTTGTTAATCCGACTGGTTTAACTATAGTCTTTACATTGATTGATGGGATGAATAAATACTTTGGATAATCACTCGGTGCCTGAAATTTTGAGAAATCAGTCTCTGTAATTTTTTTAGTAGACGGTAAGACTATATTATTCTTCTTGATGTAATTTGCTATCTTCTTGTTCTGAATATATTGAGTTGACGAAAGATAAATGGCTATACCGAAACAAATTATTGCAATGAAAAATAAAAATAAGGTTATCTTATTTTTTGATAATCTTTTAATTAATTTCTCTCTTTTCATCTTTTAATTATACTTTGTTTTAAGGTAAATATATAAAATAAAATTTGAATAAAAAAAATTTATAGATTTTTTCTAGTTATTTTTTTGAAGAATCATTTCTGCGATACGTTTGTGATCCAGTTTAGTAATATCTAATTTTCCAGCAAGTAGTAGATCAAGATCTGCTTCTGTATGAACATCTTCGAAAGATTTCCAAACAGATTCTTGACCTTGGAAGTATGCTAGGTCTTTAAGTAATATCACTCCTTTTTGTTTACCTGTTGTTCCTCGCCTTAGCGTATTTAAGAGTCGCTTCATATACTTTCGAATTTGTGGAATACCCAACGACAAGCAAGCTCGTATCGTGAAGCAAGTTAAGATTGCGCTCGTCAGCTCCGAAAGCTTTATCTTCTTAAAATAGGCAACTCGTTCGAGTAGGTCTGCTTCGTGCTCTATCGGTTGCATCTCGGTTGATATAACGGCTAGCTGCCTGCCGACGTTAATGATTTTCTTTATTCTTTTTAGTTTACGGTCATGGGACGTGTTCAGGTTTTTAGCTGCCCGTTCCTTATGTAGGCTTATGGTCAAGTTAGAAGATGAAAGTAAGGAGTAAGCCTTAGTTTTAACTAGCTAAAAACTGGCTCGGATGAACTAATAATACGAGAAAAAGGATTCGAACTTGATTAACAGATCAGACGTAAAACAAATTCCGGTAATGGAACCGGGTCTACCTCTGTTAAAAATTTTTTGGCTGGGGCGGAGGGATTCGAACCCCCGAATACCAGTACCAAAAACTGGTGCCTTACCACTTGGCCACGCCCCACTAACTGAATAATTTTATCCTATATTGACAGTACATACAAATGTTATATTACGGAATTTGTATTTTTATATAAATATGTTGTGAGTATCTAAATAATAGTTTAAAGTCAATATAATGAAGAAAAGAATCATTAAGTTTCCAAAAAAGCATATATTCACCCTAAATGTTAATGGTTTGAGAGGCAGAATGTTTTATATGGAAAACAAAAATACTAATAAAAAAATTCTGTATATCCCTGATTTATTATCGAATCTGGACCTCTCATGGAACATAATAAATTTATTTCATCATTATGGGAGCGTTACTGCAATTGATATGCCAGGGATCGGGAACATGGAATCTTTCAGTCACATAAACAAGAAACCCAGTCTAGACAATTATGCTGATTATATAGCATCAATTATTAAACTCAGATATAAAAATAAAAAATTTACGATAGTAGCAAACGGCTTTGGATTTATTGTTTTAACTCGTGCACTTCAAAAATATGATGATTTATCGAATAATATCTCACTCATTATATCTATAAATGGCATAACAAAATCTGATAGTTTAAAAATTTCTAATTTGAAGAAAATAATATTAAAAATTACGAGGAACTTGTCTCTTTTTCAAAGAATTGTCAATAA
>CAITDW010000230.1 GCA_903891235.1 uncultured Candidatus Saccharibacteria bacterium | reverse complement strand
GCGGGGTGTGGCACAGTTGGCTAGCGCGCTGCGTTTGGGACGCAGAGGTCGCCGGTTCGAGTCCGGCCACCCCGACCATTTAGGACGTTTTGAGCCTTCTCTATTTCTGAGAAGGTTTTTGTCATATAGGGTTTCTTGCTTTTTCAGCTCAGCCTTTGAGTGTTTTTCTTTTAGGGTCAGACATAGGTTAGCTACATAACTAGTTTTATGGATTTTTCTTGTGTATTGATTTTGATTTTACCACCGTTAGGCAATAGTATTTGTGGGTCGCTATGTCCAAAGTCTAGGTTCTGAATTATAGGTATGGTTGCGTTATATTGCCTGATTGAGCCGACAATCTCGTCCCTTTGTTCCTTGCGGTACTTTGCTTTTTGTTCAGCAGTGTTTGGCTTATCAAACTCCCACGCTTTTGGACGACCTACTATGACCGCTTTTATCTTGTCAAACCAGCCTCTTTCACCAAACCCACGAAGTAAATATGCAGGTATCCAAGCCTCTGGTATATCTTCCGCTGTTTCAATAAATAGCACCACGCCGTCTAGGTCGCCATCTTTCGGTAAGTATTTGCCAACAGTAGATTGAAAAATAAGTGACTCAACACAGCCACCCCATAGTGTACCCTCAACTACGCCCTCGCCGTCCCAATACAAGCCGTCATTTTGTTCCATTGTTCTAGGTATTTCAAGATTTGATTTATCAGACCAGTCTAGACCAATATCATTGTATTGTTCACTGGCTTTTACCTCATACTCATCACCTACAAATAGGGCATTTTTGATTGACTCTACCGTCATAGGGAACATCTCAACATTCATACCCAGATTAGTCATAACAGCACAACCATAGTAGCTCGGTATGCCCAAGTTCCATAAGAAGTTATGCAAGTGGGTGTTGTCACTGTATCCCAAGAATGGCTTTGGGTTATCTAGAAAGACTTGCGGGTCAAGATATTTGATTAGTTGTAACTGGTCTTCACCACCAATAGAAGTAAAAACAGCCTTGTTGTTAGGGTCGGCAAAAGCGTCCATAACATCTCTCGCCCTATCTTTTAGCGGTGCACCCATAATCCTAGTAGTTGGGTACTCTTTTGGTACGAGTCCGAATACATCTTGCAAGCGTTGTAGTCCAAGCTCAAAGGGGTGTGGGAATATTTGCGGTAACCCATTGGACGGTGATATTACGGCAACTTGGTCACCACTATTTAGTTTTTGTAGTTTTACGAATTGTTTCATAAGTATATTTTACCATTTTTAAGGGGTAAAATTATAGACAAGTTTTGGTCAACTTTTGGAACAGCTAGACACTTAGGGTAGTGATTGTGTTTATAGGTTGCAACCGCATACCGTCTTCACTTCGGTATAAACAAAGGGTGTTTCTTCACGCTCTAGTGCCTGTACGGTGCGGTCAATCAGTTCAAACAACTTATAGGTTGGTACTTCTGATAAATCACGGTTTTCTGCCTCTGTTTGTAGCTTTTGCAACCGTTCGCCTAACATTTTTATACGGTGTTGCTTGCCGACCTTGTACTGCTCTTGCAGAGCGTCCATATTAAGTGACCGTTGATTATGTATTTCATACTCGTAATCTTTTGCCCATTTGATAAGGGTAGTTTTACTAACATCTAGCTTGATAGCGATACTAGCGTAACTTTCGTTGTTTGCTCGTAACTCTATAAACTTTTCTTGGGTGTCAACGGTACTCATTTTTGTATATCTGGTCCTTGTTTCGAGGGGGTTGGTGTAGAAGGTATGTTAGCCGTGTGATTTGGACCTTCGTTTAGTATTATCGTGTTTCCACTAGGGTCAGTAACAGTTGAAGGGTTAGTAGTTGGCACTGGTGCGTCACTAGCTTGGGGCGGTTGCTGACTAGCAATATCGTCCAGTGTGTTGGCGGTGTCTGCGTGATTTTCGTCCATACCTTTTTGCCCCTTACTTCTTATAAAACGTTAGTACTATTATAACACCACATAACTGGGGTCTACCACCTGAAAGTTCAAACACTCCTCTAGGTCGTCACACGCCTTTTCGTAGTTGTCGGCAACAAGTATTATAGAATGGAACAGTTCGAGTATGCTCGGTGGCTCTCGACCAAAAAACGAAATTATTTATTTTTTTGAACCTATTTGATCATTGATAGCATCTTGAATTAGAGGAACACCTATCAAGTGAATTAACCAAAGTATTAAAAATGTAACGGCTGTCGACATTTTGCCTTTTGTGAATTCATTAATTGCTTTAGAGAACTTAAAGAACCAAATTAGTGATGTGATAAAAAACGTTACTCCAAAGACGAGTATTAGAATAAATCCTGCAAATAATAGGCCCTTATTTGAGGTATCCATGTTTGCTTGAGTGCAGTAATTTGAGAAGCCTGGGCTGGATACACAATCACTGGTTGATGTTTGATTATATGCACCTGAAGCACCGAGTAATATATAACCTGCGATAAAGGGTATAAGAGGGAAGATTAATAACCAAATTGTTGGGACATGTTGTTTTGTTCTTTTATTTAGTTCATTCTTCGTAACTACTAGCCAGTAGATATCGTAAATTCCCAGAGTTATTATACTCAGTAAAAATACTGTTATTGGTGATCTATTTTTCATTTTTCATTACCTTTTTATTTTATGTTTATAAAGTCATTGTATAACGACTTTGAATTGATATCAAGAAGAGGGGATTGAAGTAATCTCAAATATCGTTAAACTGTATATATGCTACATTTAGTTTATGTCATAATAGGTACTGCATTATTATTCTTGCTTACCGAAATATTATTTAAAACTAAAAAATTATCTAACGAGTTAATTAGAAAATTTTTACACATATCTCTTGGTGTGTATGTTTCATTATGGCCATTCTTTTTATCTTGGCCGGCAATTTATATTTTAGTCGCTATATTTATTGTTGGTATAGCAATTGCAAGATTATCAACAAGATTATCAAAGAAGATTACTATTTTTGGAACAATTAGGAAGCTAGATAGACCATCCCATGGAGATGTATATTTTTGCATCGGAGTTGGTCTAACTAGTCTATTGACTCATGATAAATACATATTCATGGCATCAATTCTAACTCTCAGTCTTTCTGACGGGTTGGCTGCTTTATTGGGCAAGAAATATGGATCTACAACTACTATAAGAGTCTTTGGTGCAAAAAAGAGCCTAGTCGGATCACTGGTATTTCTAATTACCACAATGCTTATTATGGTCTTATATTATGCTAGCTCCGGTGTACATGTGAATACGTCTACACTGATTATACTACCCTTATTCGCTACTTTTGTAGAGAGCCTGTCCGACAAAGGAGTAGATAACTTAATAATTCCAATAACTATATTATTCGGACTTAAGCTCTTTTAGTAGGTACTTTTTTCCAAGTACCATGTGCCCGTAAGGCGTTAAAGATAACAAAAACATCAACCAACTCTTGTAATAATGCTCCATAAACTGGTTTGAATTTTCCTGTCGAGAATATAAACATCAAAACAATACTCATTGCTATTCCAATAACTATACTTTGTTGAGCAATCTTAAATGTTCTACTGGCTATTTCACGGGCCTTTGCTACCTTAGAAAAATCATTTAGCATTATAACCATATCGGCTGATTCGCTTGCTGCAGTCTGACCTTGAGCACCTAAAGCTATTCCCACGTCTGAGGAGGTAAGCACAGGAGCGTCATTAACCCCATCACCAACAAATACTACTGGTTTATGAGTCTGGGCCTCTATGGCTCTTATTTTGTCTCCTGGAAGTGCGTCTGCTTTAATCTCTGTTATGCCTAATTTCTTAGCAACCATTTTAGCCTTATTTTCTACATCTCCAGTGATTAGGATCATATGTTTGAAGCCAAGTTCTCTTAATCTATCAAGAGTCTTTTTGGCTTCTGGCCTAATTGTGTCATCAAAGGTTATTAGACCAGCTACTTCATTATTGATTGCCACGAATGTAATAGTATCTAAATTATCTTTATGATTATAGTCTGTTGGCATGGGTATTTTTTTATCTGTCATTAAAGTTAGATTGCCTACTAGAACTTTCTTGCCAGATATAACTGACTCGATACCAGAACCAGAATATTCGGTAACTTTTTGAGCTCTTGCTAAACTTATTTTCTTTTTTTGAGATAAGTTAACAATTGCTTGAGCTAAAATATGATTTGAATTTTGTTCGATTGAGGCTGCAAATTTAAGGACTTCATCTTTAGTATGTTTACCAAAGACCTTAATCTCTTTAATAGTTGCAACTCCTTGAGTTAAAGTACCAGTCTTATCGAATCCAATAGTTTTAGCTTCAGCCAGTCTTTCTAGCGCACCACCGCTTTTAATAATAATTCCATTCTTTGCTGCTCGACTCATTCCAGAGATGACTGCAATTGGCGCAGCAAGAATTAGTGGGCAAGGAGTAGCGACAACTAAAACTTCAACAAATCTAATTGATTGACCACTATATACCCAGGCTCCAATTGCAATAGCAAAAGATATTGCAGTGAATGGAATACTGTATCTATCAGCTAACCTCACAAAAGGCGCCTGAGAGTTTTTTGCAGAATTTACTAGTTTGATTATCTGTTCGTATTGACTATCTGCGGCAGGCTTCAATGCTTTTGCTGTTATGAGTCCATCCATATTAATAGAACCTGATAAAAGCTCGTCACCTAATTTTTTGAAAACTGGTAAACTTTCACCTGTCAGGCTAGATTGGTCAAAACTTGCTTTGCCTTCAAGAATAATGCAGTCTACAGGTACTAATTCCCCAGGCTTAATAATTATCTTATTATTTACTTCAACTTCAGAAGCTTTAATATCTATTGTCTTAGAGCCTCTAATCACATGGGCTGTTTGAGGGGCCTTGGATAATAAAGAGTCTAATTCTGTTTCGGCTCGCTTTTCAGCATAATCTTCTAGTCCAGCACCACCCGTTAGCATGATTACAATCACAATTGCTGCCCAATACTCCTTTAAGATTACTGAGCTTATTATTGCTGTAGCAGCTAAAACATCTATACCATATGTTCCATCTCTTAAGTCTTGAAGCATGCCCCATAAAAGAGGCATAACTTCTAGTATCGCGACTATTGATACTAACCAAAGCGATATTTTATGATAATTGAGAAAATATAAAATTATTCCAATAATTAGCGTCATGAAAGCTATTGTAAAAAGCTTATATTTTCTTAAAAATGATATTATGCCAACTATTTTTTTCATTCTGTCCTTTGTTAGTGATTTAATTGGGGCGAGAAATGGGAATTGAACCCACGGCCTCCGGAACCACAACCCGGCGCTCTAACCAACTGAGCTACTCCCGCCATATGGTGCCCTGAGAGGGATTCGAACCCCCGACCTTGAGCTTAGAAGTCTCCTGCTCTATCCAACTGAGCTATCAGGGCGGATTTGTTTGGTGCGGGTGGCGAGAATCGAACTCGCGTCTCAAGCTTGGAAGGCTAGCATATTAGCCACTATACGACACCCGCGTGGTGCAACAAAAATATATTATAACATTAAATTAGTATTTATAAATCATGTAATACTGTAATATTTGCTCCTAAACTATTTAATCTTGCTGCGAGGTCTTCATATCCTCTATTAATCGTATATACATTTCTCAGCATACTAATGCCATTAGCCGCTAACATACCAATCAATATCATGACTGCTGGTCTAATTCCTGAGGGTGCATTAATGTCTGCTGCGCGCCATCTTGTCGGTCCATATACAAAAGCTCTATGTGGATCGGCTAAGTCTAATTTTACTCCAATTTTTTTCATTTCTGTATACATCAATGCTCGATCTTCAAAAACCCAATCATGGATTAAGGTTTTGCCATTTGCTACTGCAGCTATTGGCACAAAATATGGAAGGTTATCTATATTCAATCCAGGGAATGGTCGACCGTAAAGTTTTTCTTCCGGAGCTTTTAATTTACCATTATGTTTCTTAATAGCAACATCTACAAGAGTTGTTCGATTATTTTCTGCTAAATAGCTATTAGATACCTCATATTTAAGACCCATTTTTTCAAGTTTCAGTAACTCTAGCTCAGTAAATTCCAGAGGTACTCGTTTAATCTTTATGCTAGAATTTGTGGCTACAGCTGCAGATATAAAAGTCATTGCTTCTACAGGATCTTCACTAGGATAATATGAGATGTTCTTTTTGATGTGATCTAGGCCTTTGATTTTTAGAGTGGTCGATCCGATACCATCTATTTTTATACCTAATTTTTCGAGGTAAAAACATAAATCTTGAACTGAATAATTAGCACTGGCCATTTTTATTGTAGTTAAGCCTGAAAATCCTGCTGCTGCCATGATTGCATTTTCTGTAGTGGTATCTCCAGATTCATAAAGCACTACGGATCTAGATGGTAATTTCTTACTAACTTTAACTTCATAGTGGCCACTTCTTGTATCTACCTTGACTCCAAATTCCTCAAGAGCATATAAGTGCGGCAATACACTCCTTCTACCTAATTCACATCCTCCAGCGTAAGGAATATCGAATTTCGTAAAACTATGCATCAAAGATCCAATAAACATGATGACACTGCGAGTTTTTTTAGCTGAGGCTTTATTCATTGATTCGAGATTTAATTTTTGAGGTGGTTTGATTTCAAGATCAGTATCATTAATCCATCTGACAGCAACGCCTATACTTTTGAGGACTTCAACTAATCTATTTACTTCTTCGATTCTTGGAGCCTTATGAATAATTGTTGTTCCTTTATTTAAAAGAGAAGCGCACAATATTCCGACAACAGCATTCTTACTTGTTCTAACACTGATCTCGCCCTTGAGTTCATGTCCACCTTCTATTCTTAAGCTAATTGCTTCACCAGACAAACTAACTATCTGTTTATTGAGTACGTCACTAATTCTACCTAATGTTTCAAGGCTAAGATTTTGATGTCCATGCTCAATTCTATTTATGGCAGACTGAGAAGTACCTAATCTTTGTGCAAACGCAGACTGAGTTAAACCTTTTTCTTGCCTTATATGAGCAATTAACTGACCAATTTTTTGATTAGTGTCATTCATTTCGAGATTATTATATCATAAATGATATTATTTATTTTTTTATTTTATACTTTCTACTTTTTTATT
>CAITDW010000229.1 GCA_903891235.1 uncultured Candidatus Saccharibacteria bacterium | reverse complement strand
TGGTCGGGGTGGCCGGACTCGAACCGGCGACCTCTGCGTCCCAAACGCAGCGCGCTAGCCAACTGTGCCACACCCCGCCAAATACGTAATATTCATTATAACTAAAAATTGACCCTTGTACTAGAGTATTTTTTGCTAACTAAATATTTTTTGGATTTGTTTGATGTTTAAGGCAAGGTTCGTTGTTTCATCTATAGTTGCAATTACTGCATTGAACTGCATTCTACCTGAATCTTCTAGTACATTCATTGATGGAGTATTATTCTTCCAGCGATTTATAATAACGCTCAGCTTAACGCCCAAACTTGAATCAAGAGACCCACACATGCCAACATCTGTAATATGAGCAGTGCCTTTGGGAAGAACCATAGCGTCAGCTGTTGATATATGCCAGTGATCACCGACAACTAAAGATGCTCGACCATCTAGATAGTATCCAATAACCTTCTTCTCACTAGAATAATCTCCATGAAAATTAACAATTGTTATCGTATCTTGGCCTTTATATTGATCTAGAATATTATCAATGATCTCTAGAGGATTATCTATTTTTTTATGTGAATCACGACCAACAATTTGTCCAAGTAAGCTAATTACTAAAATAACTTTATTATTAAGCTTGATTGTTTTATAACCTAGCCCTGGTGTTCCTTTAGGATAGTTAGCTGGTCTTATTATTGGCTCTTCCGGATTACTTAAGCTAGGATAAATTGTTTCTTTTTCTAATGACCAATTACCACCAGTGAAAAAATCTACACCAAGTTGTTTTAGTTTAATGTAATCACTTAGAGAAATACCCTTACCACTTGAAACGTTCTCGGCTTGAGCAATTACAAGATCTATCTTCTCTTCTTTTTTTAAGTTAGGTAATACTTGGGCAACAGAATCGATACCTCTATCACCCATAATGTCACCAATATAAAGAACATTCATTACTTAGCGAATTCTATAGCTCTAGTCTCACGAATCACATTAACTTTGATTGTTCCAGGATATTGCATTGTTGATTCAATCTTTGTGGCAATATCTCTAGAGAGTTTAATAGCTGTTAAGTCATCAATTTGTTCTGGTTTAACAAATATTCTAACTTCCCTACCTGCACTAATAGCATAGGCCTTATCTATACCCTCGAATCCAGTGGCAACATTTTCAAGATCTCTCATTCTTTCGACAAAGTTTTCAGCAGAAATATTGCGAGCACCTGGACGAGACGCACTTATTGCATCTACTACTCGTACAATTAAAGCCTCGACAGTTGTTGCTTCCATATCATCATGATGAGCCTCAGCGGCATGCGCAACAGCCTCTGGAGCGCCATATTTTCTGAGCATTTCACCACTAATATGATGATGTTTACCTTCCATCTTATGAGTTAAAGCTTTCCCGAGATCATGAACTAAAGCGGCATATTTTGCTGTCTTCACATCTGCACCAAGCTCTTCAGCTATTAATCCAGCAATATGAGCCATTTCCGTACTATGCTTAAGAACATTTTGACCATAGCTTGTCCTGTATTTTAATTCACCAAGTAATTGTAGTATTTCTTTAGGAATTCCAATAACTCCTACTTCCCGAGCAGCATCCTCTCCGGCTTTTACTACATCTTTTTGAACATTAATCTGAGCCTTAGCAACAATTTCTTCAATTTTTGCAGGATGAATTCTTCCGTCTTTCATTAGCATTTCTATAGTTAGTCTTGCGACTTCTCTTCGTATTGGGTCAAACGATGAAAGTACAATATATCCAGGGGTATCATCAACCATAATATCTACACCTGTCGCTTTTTGTAGTGCTTGTATATTACGGCCTTCCTTGCCAATTATTCTTCCCTTCATTTCATCATCAGAGAGCTTTAGACTCGTGACTGTTCTCTCAGCAGTAACTTCACTAGCCATTCTCTCCATGGCTGATGTAATTATTAAAGCAGCTTGATCTTCAGCTTCTTCTTTTGCATCATTTTGTAGTTTCGCAACAAGGCCAATCAGGTCGTTGCGAATATCTCGCTCAGTCATTTCCATTAATTTCTTGGCTGCTTCAGCTTTATCTAGTTTTGCTATTTTTTCTAGTTTTTCTTGTTGTTTTATGCGAATATCTCGAATATCATTTTTGAGTTGATCCAGTTCAGCTTCACTCTTTCGCAATTTTTCACTTCTCTTATCTAGATCGTCGAGCTTTTTATCTAGAGCTTCTTCTCTTTGAACTATTCTGTTTTCCTGGCTCTTGAATTCTTTTCGTCTTTCACTTTCTAATCTCTTAGCATCTTCAGAAATTTCCTCTGATTGTTTTTTAGCCTCAGCAATTAACTTACTAGACTCTTTCTTAGCCTTTTCCAATTCCTTTTCGGCAAGACCCTCATTATCTAAACTTTTCTTACGAGTAATTGCGGTGCTTGCTCCAAAGCCAACACCAATACCAGCCAATGCTAGTACAATGGTTATTAGTTCCATAGTATCCTTTCTATCGGTGCAGGTTAAAATTAAGCGACGCTATCACTTCTCTAGCTATATTTAACCTGTAAATCGAATTTAATAGTTGTAATTAATCTTTATCTTTTTATTATGGAAATGCTCTCAAATATACAATTCCTAGATATAACTATAAATTTTTTTGGAGTTTTAAGCAAGCAAATCTATTTTTTAGGTTGCGTAATGTGGACTGGAGCTCCATAAAATGGCAGAACAATATGGTCATTATCATGATTAACAATTTTTTCAGTAGCGACTTTTAGCCAGTCGTCGCCATCCTGGCCTATTATCGGTACAGATAACGAGTAGGCAAGAGTATTAGCTACTGACAGTCCAATTCTAAGTCCAGTGAAACTCCCAGGACCCTTAAAGCAAACAATTGCATCTAAATCTTCAATTTCAATATTATTTTTCTTAATCATGTCAGTTATATTAGGCAGTAAGGTTTCAGCGAGGATTCTGTGGGCTTCCCATTTTAGATAATCCTTTGCTTCTAACACTGAACTGTTATTAGCTTCAAACAGGCCTATTTCTGCCTGAGGATTATCTGTTCTTATAGATAGTATCTTCATTTACTGAATATTTCTTATTATATATTGGTGACTTTTAAAATATTTAATATCAATTTTTCTAGATTCATCTGTTATGGGAGTAATCTCTATAATTATTCTTGGACTAGGTAAAACATCTTTAAAATTACTTCCCCATTCAATTATTAAAACAGAATCTTTGCCACCAACATAATCAGATAATTCATTAGCAATCAAACCAATGTCATTTAACCTATAAAAATCATAATGATAAATCTTAAATTTTTTAGATTTGTATATTTTAGAAATGGTAAATGTAGGGCTTGATACATGATCATTACTACCAGAACCAAGAACAATAGCTTTGGTTAGGGTAGTTTTACCACTCCCAAGATCACCTCTAAGTTCTATTGACTCGCCACCTTTTAAATTTTGACCAATAATAAAGCCTATTTGCTGAGTATCAGTCAAATCCTTAACATGTATAGTTTTTTCTAGTAGTCGAGTGTCTTCAAACATTTCAATTTTTTATTACTTTCCATATAATCATATCAGGAATTTTGATTTTTTTTAGGTTATACTAGAATTATGCTAAGACTATCTCTTGATCTCAATGAATTACCGATTCTCTCCCTGAGGACTGGTGTTGAGATAGCCTTAACCAAGAGACCTCTCATTAACCCAGGAAATTTAAAAATTGAAGGTTTTTATGTGCAGGATTTATTTGATAAGAAGAAAGACTATATATTATTAACTCAAGATATTAGAGAAATTCTTATTAATGGATTTGCAGTGAATGATCATGAGGTTTTAAGTGAACCATCTGATTTACATAGACTAAGTAAGGTTATAGAGGAAAATATAATGCTGGTTAACAAGATGGTGATAACTGTTTCAAGGAAAAAAATAGGTAAGGTATCAGAATTCACTGTTGATGATAAATCATTTTTTATTCAAAAGATTTATGTTTCTCAGTCAATCTTTAAAAATCTCACTGGGTCTAATTTGATTCTAGACCGAAATAACATTGTTGAAATAACCTATAAGTATGTAATCGTTAAGGATTTTGAAGAAAAAGCTTTAGCTGTGGCTCCAGCCATAGCTAGTTATTGAAGGCTTTTTTAATATCCTCATATTTAAATCCCTGCCTGACAAGGTATTGCATAAGTTTTAGATCATCCTCATACCTGGATATTTTTCTTTTCTTGGTAATTAATTCCGTCAGGGCAGCACCATCATCAATGTTAATATTATCTAGTGCTGATTGTATATGTAAATTATTTACGCCTTTTTTGCGAAGCTCATTTTTTAATCTATTTTTTGAGAGGGACTTAAGTAGTAGCCTAGAGTTAACCCAAGCGTTAGCAAAAGCCTGATCATCTATATATTTATATTCCCTTAACTTGTTAAGTATACTTTCAATCTTTGAGGTAGGGCAGTCTTTTCTTTTTAAATAAGACTTTATTTCATATTCACTCCTAGGTCTAAGTGAAATTAGGTTTAGTGATTTCATATAAAATTTATCTAATTCAGATTTATTTTTAAGCTCACTAAGCGCTTGCTCATCAATCAACTGACCAACGTATATTTTTGATTCTAATAAGGCATTATCGCTAAATGACAAACTATATTTATCATCTAAATACACAGAGTACCTACCAGCTGTCTTTTTCTGTGCCTCTATTTTTGTAATTTTAGGCATGATGTTCTTTATATTTATTGAGTAACAGCTTTTCTAATTTTCAGAGAAATCTCTTCCATAACTTTAGGATTTTTATTTAGATAGGCTTTAGATGCTTCACGTCCTTGACCTATTTTTTCATTATTATAGGCAAACCACGCACCAGATTTTTCAACTATATCTTTACTAACTGCTAGATCAAGGATATCTCCACTCTTAGATATGCCTTCATTAAACATAATATCAAATTCGGCTTCACGGAATGGAGGAGCGATCTTGTTTTTGACCACTTTTACTCTCGTTCGATTACCAATAGCTTGGTCACCCTGCTTAATTTGAGAGATGCGTCGAATATCCATTCTAACACTGGCGTAGAACTTAAGTGCATTACCACCAGTAGTGGTCTCAGGATTACCAAACATGACACCAATCTTCATTCTAATTTGATTAATAAATATTACTGTTGTATTTGACCTAGAAATAACTCCAGTTAATTTTCGTAGAGCCTGGCTCATTAGTCTAGCCTGAAGACCCATGTGAGAATCTCCCATTTCGCCTTCGATTTCAGCTCTTGGGACCAATGCTGCAACAGAGTCTACAACAATTAGATCTACGGCATTTGACCTAACTAAGGTTTCAGTGATTTCAAGTGCTTGCTCACCGTTATCAGGCTGTGAAAGCAATAAATTATCTGTATCAACGCCTATTTTTTTTGCATATGTTGGATCTAGTGCGTGTTCAGCGTCGATAAAGGCAGCTGTTCCACCTTGCTTTTGTATTTCTGCAATTGCATGCAAGGTAAGTGTAGTTTTTCCTGAACTCTCTGGTCCATAAATTTCTATTATTCTACCTTTTGGTAATCCTCCTCCTAGTGCTAAATCTAAACTCAGGCTCCCCGTTGGGATCGTTTCTACTTTAGCGAATTGGTTTTCGCCAAGTTTCATAATAGATCCCTTCCCAAATTGTTTTTCAATAGTTTCAAGCGCTAAACCTAGAGCCTTATTTTTACCTTCATTAATCTTTTTATCATTTGCCATTATATTCCTCCCTCAAGGTATTTGATTTTCTATCCATATTATATCAAAATAATTGACCGTTAGAAAAAGATGTATATAGTTAATACTCTTTTTCTTATATAATGTTAATAATATGGGTGGTGATTCAAATAAAATAAAATCAGATAAGATGATATCAACTAGTATTGAGCATATTATTATTAAAGGTAATAAGCTTGGTGCAACTTATGTCCACATTGAGCCAAGAGAACTTTATTTATTAATTCGGTATCGAGTTGGTAATAATCTAGATATTGGAACAAAATTACCAATCGCCATATTCCAGCCAATGATTGAATACATACATCGAGAATTTAAATTATCAAAGACTGATAGCAAAAAACCTATTGATAAGAAAATTCGCATAAAGAACGTTCAAAATAATGAAATTGATATGTCAATCGTCCCAATCATTGGAGGTCAAAAAATAGTTCTTAAACTGAATAATAATCAATCGGAAAAAACAGATTTAATAAGCCTAGGACTTTGGGGAGATAACCTCTACATATTCAGCAAACACTTACAAAAACACAATGGTCTAACAATTGTCGCAGGCTCAAATAATAAGAATTTGGTTAAGACATTAGTTTATATTTCCAAACAACTAGATTTTTCAGACTCATTATTTGCAAGCATTGGACAAGAAATTGAAAATAATCTAGTTAGCTCCATAAAAATAAGGATTGATCCAACTTTATCAGGATTAAACCTAGCAGATTATGAAAGGTTAAGGTTGCTAAATAATCAAAATCCAAAAACGATTTTTATTTCCAACATAAAAGACTCTGAGGTGATTCATGAGGCTGCTCAAATTAGTAAAAATAAGCAAGTTTATATGTCATTGGTCTCTTTAGATATAATCAGTCTTTTAAATTTACTACTATCCATAAAGGAAAAAATAGAGTTAGTTAATCTTAGTCTTGTAATATATCAAAAGGAAGTCCAGAAACTCTGTCGATATTGTAGGCAGTCATTTGATTTGCCTAAAACAGATCTTGATAAGATTAGACTAAGACTTGGAGTTAAGGATTTTACAGAGATAAATAAACTAGAATCAAAGGCGAAAATGTCTGGGCTTGGACAGGATATCGCTGATTTAAATAGCACAAAGGATTCCTTAATTTTATATAGAAGTAAATCTAATGGCTGTAATTACTGCAATCAAACAGGTTATATTGATAAAATTAATAAAGTTGAATTAATAGATTTTTCAAAATATTCAATCAATAAATTCATTCACAGTACTGATAACATTAATTCAGGTGATATTGAGGATTATTATAAAAAAACTAATCAGATAAACTTAAGGACTGATGCATTAATAAAATGCCTAAGAGGCTTAATAGACTATAAAGATGTATAATATTGAAAACTTATCTATGAAAGTGTAGCTTTAAATCATGAAGCAGAAAAAGAAATTATTCAATCAAACCTCATTTATATACTTAGAATTAATACTCGTGGCAGTTTTTATACTAATTTTACTAGGGATTATTATTGTTGCACATAATGGAGTTAGTCAAAAAAATCGCAATAATTTCAGAAGAACAAGTATAGATAATTTACAAAAAGATTTAGAGCAATATTATGCGGACAATAATGTCTATCCAACATTATCTAATTTAAATAATAATAATTGGATGAGTAGTATGATGCCATATTTAGACCAATCTATTCTTGTTGATCCGTCTAGTAATAATTCATTCATAACTGCTACCCCTAAGATTAACCATATTTCTTATAGTGTTAAATCATTAACTGGTTCAGCATGTGATAATAAACAAGTTAAGTGTTCTGCGTATATGTTAACGGTTAAGCTTGAGGGTGGTGGTAAATATACAAAAAGTAGTTTAAATTAATTCTAGATTATTTTTGGTATTTTTTAACCCTAGATGCTGATAGCCTTTAGTAGTAACCTTTCTTCCTCTAAGAGTTCTTTGTAAATAACCAATCTGCAAAAGATAAGGTTCAATAAAATCTTCAATAGTTTGCCTATCTTCTGAGATTAAAGCACTAATTGTTTCAACTCCGACTGGACCACCATCATAATTCTCAATTATAGAATGTAAGAGTAAGCGATCAGCTACATCGAGTCCCTTATCATCGATGTCTAATAGTTCAAGTGCTTTAAGACTTAATGATTGATTAATCATTCCATCTCCATTAACATCTGCGTAATCTCTAACTCTTTTTAGTAACCGATTAGCTATTCTAGGAGTTAATCTGGATCGGCTTGCGAGCTCCTCACTCGCCTGGTTATCTATTTTGACATTTAAAATTTCGGCTGCCCTTTTAATAATTTCTTGAATCTCACTTGGATCATAAAATTCAAGACGATGTATCATGCCAAACCTATCTCTCAATGGAGATGCTAACGATCCAGTTTTCGTTGTTGCACCAATAATTGTAAATTTTGGAAGGTCAAGCCTAATACTCCTGGCACTTGGTCCTTTGCCAAGCATAATATCAAGCTTAAAATCTTCCATAGCACTATAAAGAACTTCTTCGACAACTCTATTTAGTCTGTGTATTTCATCAATAAATAAGATGTCACCATCCTGAAGACTAGTGATTAAGCTAGCGAGATCACCTGCCCTTTCAATTGCAGGACCGCTCGTTATTCTAAGAGCTGAACCCATTTCATTTGAAATAACACTCGCCATTGTTGTCTTACCTAGTCCGGGTGGGCCATATAAAAGTATATGGTCGAGAGTTTCTTGTCTTTTTTTGGCAGCTTTAATGGCAAGTTTTAAGTTAGCTTTTAATTTTTCTTGGCCGATATAATTATCAAAATTGTGAGGCCTTAAGGATTGTTCAAATTCCTTATCTTCCGCTTTGTCATCTACTGTAGTGTTAACTATTCTATCAATCATTTTTTAACACCTCGAAGTGCGATTTTTATTTGATCAGATAACGGAAGATTTTTATCTATATCCTTAACTGCGTTAAAGGCATCATTCTGCGAATAACCAAGACTGATTAATGCCTGAGTCGCCTCATCATTAATATAACTGTTTTCACTTCTAAATATTCCTGTATCACTAATATCAATACTGCCAAGACCAACCTTATCCTTTAAATCAACTACAATGCGCTCTGCTAGTCTTTTGCCTACTCCATTGGCTCTTGATATCATTGACGTGTCCCCGTTTGCTATAGCGGCTCTTACGTCCAGAGCGCCATCTATATTCAGTACGCTAAGCGCCATTTTTGGACCAACACCATTAACTGACAATAACTGTTCAAATAATTTTTTTGTTTCTAGTTTTTTAAAACCAAATAAGTCATGGAGATTTTCTTTTATATGATCATAGATATATACCCTTATCTGACTATCAATCTTACTAGATCCAAAGTCCTCGAAAGTAACATATATTCCATAGCCTACTCCAAAGGCTTCTATGATAATTAAATCATCAATTTTTTCAGTCACTTTTCCAGTAATTGTTGCTATCATATATTCATTATCTCACAGTCATCGCACAAACAATCGCAGCAGCTAAGGCATCTGCACAATCATCCGGTTTTGGAACCTCACTTAAATTTAATAAAATCCTTACCATTTCTTGGATTTGCTTCTTATCTGCTCTTCCGTAGCCAGTCATTGCTTGTTTAATTTGAAGTGGTGTAAATTCATATAAATCCATATTACTTTTTTCACCCAACAATAAAACTACTCCCCTAGCCTGTGAAACAGTCATTGCTGTTGTTACGTTTTGTGCGAAGAATAATTTCTCAACAGACATAATAGTAGGTTTATTCTCATTGATTATTACTTTAAGCTCATCGTAGATTATTTTTAGTCGAGTTGAGTCTGATTGGGTAGATGAGGTTCTTATAACCCCAGCATCAACCATTTTATATTTACCATTTTTATCAACATCGACAATACCAAAACCTAAAATACCAGTACCTGGGTCAATACCCAATATGCGCATTTTAATCTACCAATTCTTGAGATATCTCGAAGTTCGTAAAAGTATTAGTAACATCATCTATATCATCGAGTGCATCCATTAATCTTATGATCTTGCCGGAAGTATCCTTATCGTCAACTAAAATAGTATTATTTGGAACATAGATGAGTTCAGCTTCTAGTATTTGCATATCTTGATCTTTTAGTTTGTCACGAATTATTGCCAATTCCTTAGGGTCAGTGAAAATAACCATTTCGTCATCTTCGTCGGTTATATCATCAATACCCATATCCATTAACTGAAGCATTAAATCATCGCCCTGACCCTTAATTCTAATTAAACCCTTACGATCAAATTGAAAGGATACAGCTCCTTGCTCTGCAATTCTTCCACCATGTTTAGAAAATGCTAGCCTTACATCGGGTAAGGTTCGGTTTATATTATCCGTAGCTGCCTCTACAAGTATAGCGACGCCTTTAGGACCATAACCTTCATACATAACTTCATGAATTATAGCGCCACCAAGTTTACCACTACCTCTATCAATTGATCTTTGAATATTGGCGAGTGGCATATTGGAAGCTTTGGCTTTATCAATTGCAAGCCTTAGCGCAAAATTAGTTTCAGGATCTCCGCCACTTTTAGCTGCAACAGATATGGCATTACTTAATTTAGTGAATACAGCCCCTCTTGCTGCATCCTTGGCACCTTTTTGTCTTTTGATTGTTGACCATTTAGAATGTCCAGACATATTTACACCTAATCAATTAGTTTATATCTGTTATTATACAATATAATTGTATAAATTGTAATTATTTTTTAGTCAGTCTAGGTATAAAGGCTGGGGTTTTAGCGGCGTATTTTTTCCACTCTGGGTCATCTTTCCATCTTTTTTCTACCATGGGAATACCTGAAACCTTAGTCAGTAGAAATGTTATAAGGATTGGGCTGATAATCGTATAAATACCATACTGAGAAAGAGATAGGGAGATAATAAAAATACCAAACCACATAGTTGCTTCACCAAAATAATTTGGATGTCTTGTTATTGACCATAAACCTTTAGACATATATTTTGATGGTTTATGTTTTAATCTTAAGAATGTATCTAGCTGATAATCTCCTAGTGCCTCAAAAATATATCCGACAATCCATAAGACTAGTCCAATTAAAAAAATTGCTAGATTAGCTTTTTTAGGATATACATCTGAGAGTATTACAGGAAGAGAAATTATATATATAATAATCCCTTGAAATATAAATATTTGAAAGTAACTTCTAAGATAAAAGAATTTCCATTTTTTACGATACTCAGCATACCTAAAGTCTTCTGGCTTATTAAGGTTTCTTGAGCCAATCCTAAGAGCCAAACGAAGACCCCATTGTAAAACCAAGAGTGTCATTACTATCTGATAAGTTAGGGCATTATTTTGAAATAGACTAATAAGCGCAACGACAATAAAACCTATCCCATATCCAACATCAGCAATAGAATTCTTTTTAGTTATAACAGACACTAAAAATAGAGAGCTCATATAAACGAGAAGACCAATGAAGGAATAGAAGAAGTAGTGACTCATTTACAGGCCTTAGAAGAATCTTTTAGCTAGTTCGAACGTAATAATTGAGACTAGGCTAGATAATACTACGCCCCAAATCATATCTACTATTGATAGATTTCTAGGCCAATTTTTTAATGTTGCGAGGTTAGTTAAATCATAGGTTGCATAGGTTATGAATCCAAATATTGCTGCTCTAGTTAAAAGCTTAGTAATGCTTGCATTCTCAGAAAGTGAAGGAACGATAACAAAGTACATTAGTCCAATTATGAATACAGCATAAAATATGAAAGCAACACTCCAGACTGGCTTTTTAGACATTAGACTACCAAGATTATCTTTATAAAATTTATTGGCTAT
>CAITDW010000228.1 GCA_903891235.1 uncultured Candidatus Saccharibacteria bacterium | reverse complement strand
CTCTGATTATTACTATGCGTTTACAGATAGTTTTCCAGAACATGGAATTGATAAAGATAAGATTTTGTCTTATGATGACTTTTTAAGGCAAAAATAGAAAGCATTAAAAATATTTATCAAGATGAGCTGCGGCTGACTTTGGTAAAACCATCAAATAATCTGGAATTTCTACACCGCTTGCCTCAAAATCTTGCCCGGATAACAAACGAAGTTTGGTAAACCCAAGTTCAAAGAGCTTTTTTGCGACATCTACACCGGTGATGTTAGATGCATTATCAAAATTATAATCTAAAAAAACAGGAGTATCCTTCGAGTAAATACAGTTTGGTTCAATATTGCCCATCAACTCAGCGGGAGTTCTGTAGACATCAATGATAAGAGGAAACAGTAATTGGCATTGCAAATCTGTGACCATGGGGTCATCATCTACCCAGATAGCATTAACTGTTTTTAGACTGTTTTGCGAATCGGCCATGTCCATCCTTTTTTGCAAAAAATACAGAATTTAATCGTCTATCCAAACCAAAAAACTTTTATCTAAATCGAGCGTTTATTTTACAATCACAGGCTCGGATCTCCTTTTTCTGACCTCAATAACAATATTTTTAAAAATCAGAGGGTCTCTTAATAACTCTTCCAGGGTAAAGCATTTTTGAAAACCGAATTTCTTTGGATTTTCAATATAATCATGAGTGTCATTACCGTGAGAGAATCCGTAAAATAAAGGTAAGCGTTTGCTGGCTTTTTTCCAAGCGTCAATAAACTCAACCCCATCTCCGCGTTCATGGACCCACGTGTTTAAGATTACAAAGTCATACCAACCCTCCGTAGTATTAAGAATTGATTCAGGCAGAGATATCAATTCTAGGTTGACGTTTAAATTCTTTGCTAATTTTTTGAGGCTATTAAAAAGAATGTTGTCTTTTGCATAAATCAGACCCTGTAGTTCAGTGCATAGCTCATTATTTTCAGGAACATCCAATTTAGGAATAGTGATACAAATGTCTAAATACTCACAGTCTTTAATTGAATAGGATATGTTGGTACCAACATACAAAAGCGATAAATGGCAAAGGCCTAGACCGGGAACAACTTGTCCATTTTCAATACTGAAATGTTTTTCAAACAAATGGTAAGGCTTGGAGTTTTTTATGCTTTGTGAATATATCCTGAAATGGATTGTAAAATTTTTGTTGTAAGCATCAGAAAAATAAAGCTCAGCATGATGTGGGGCTGTTCCTTATTCTGAGAACTCATCTAAATTTCCCAAATAAAATTTGATTAAATTATGGATAGCGCCTTTAATAAAAATAGGCGATATTGCAAAATCAAAATTTTTTTCAGGATTAAATTTAATCAAATCACGCTCATTATCTTTAAACGGATAAGAGTCAAGTAATTCATTCACTAATTTTTCAGAAGACACTATTTCACTACTTTCTTTTGACTTATAAATGGTATCGCAAAATAGCTGTATCGCATCCATGAGATGAAATATAGCAGAAATTTCTGGCTCTGAGTCTAGGAGCTCAGGCTTCTTCGAAATGAGGTTAATTTCAATTGAATCATCTTTCAAGAGTTTATTTTCTACGGAGAGCTGATATCCTTTCAAGAGCTCTGGTAAGCAGTCCTTCAGTATTGCATTTTTTGTCCTTAATGTCGGGAGTTTGTTATTAAGAAAATGGTCAATTTCATTCAACAAATCGCGCCAGCAGGCAGCAGTACCAGAGCTTAAGTCGTGATGAATGGGGTTTGTGTCTGACATGATTGATTCCTAAAAGGAGATTATCTTTAAGTATAGTAAATTTTAGAAAAACTTCTTTCTTTGCGCATTGATGTGGATAGGCAATGCTTTTCTATACAAAATTTTAGAAAAGTGAGCAAATCAAAAATATTTGTAGATATCGTCCAAGTCCGCTTTACCCAGGATAGTCAGATAAGGATAGTCATTTGGCTTAAGTCTATCCCCAGAAACTAAAAATAATTTAGTAAACCCAAGTTCATGGAGGTCTTTTGCTACATCAGTTCCGTGTATGCTTGTGGAATCAAAATTATTGTCTAAGAGAATGGAGATGTTTTTAGGATAAATATGGATAGCATCCATCAAGGCTTTTGGACTTCTGTAGATATCTACTGTTTTACCAGCTTTCAGTAATCCGTGTTCATGCACTAAAGTAAATCCAGCATCATCATCAAGCCAAATCCCATCGACTTGTTTGAGGTTAGTCTCAGAGTATTCAACTTTATTTTCCAGTACGACAATGGGAATATATTGATTAAGTTTCTTAGGAAGTAGTTTTGCGTTTAATTTGAGCATGGCCTGTTGGATATCAGGCTCATTACAGTGACTTGTTACAAGAAAAGCACGTTTAACCTTTGATTCTTCAATCACATTTAAGCCATTGCGTGTATCGTTTGCAAGCTCAAAATCTGATAGAAGGAGTATGTTGTTTTGCTCACTCAAAGACAGGCTATGAATATAATCCAGTGCTTTTTGGCTTTCATAAAAATTATGAATGCTGATACTT
>CAITDW010000227.1 GCA_903891235.1 uncultured Candidatus Saccharibacteria bacterium | reverse complement strand
GTGGTTTTCCATCAGTCCCTTATTTATCATTAGAAGCTTTACTTTATAATCAGCAAGCAAGCAACCCTAATGTATCACCTGTAAACACAATGGCGGGTAGCAATACAGGTCAACAAGTTATACAATCTACTCAGTCAGCTAATGATTCAACTGGCACCCCACGATCATTAATGGGTAATCAACAAACACCATAGGAGTTTTTATGGCAGGAATAAATATACCAAACGGAAGCCAAAACCAATTCTTTGGACAAAAAGTATCTAAAGCTGGTAAAAATGTATATAACGCTTCTGATGCAGATTTAATATATAAAAACGATTATTCAACCCAAACCTTTTATAACTCTAATGGAAGTTTATCTTTTGGTTTAAATACAGATGGAACTTATGGTATGCAAACATTAGATACTAATGGTTATTTGTTATTTGAAATGAGTGGTCAAACTTGGTATTGGTATGACCCCAATACTGGTTATAATGTTATGCAAGTAGGACTTCTTCCAGATGGAACCTATGGTTTTGCAGTAGCTAATGCAGGTTATAATGTAGCCGATGGTTACTAGATATGGCACTTAAAAACTTTCAAGATATATTCCTTGCTATACCTGAATATGGAATAGACCAAATTATTGGGGTTTTTACACAAACAATTACTATAGCAGCTCCAACTGCTCTACAAGGTTTTATTACACAAAACTATACATTTTCTACGGGTTTTAATGATAGTTGTTATTTTCAAGGTATTTTTACTCAAAACGGTGGAACTACATATAATGATTTTGGTGCACAAACACCTAACTTAACAGCGCCTAATCCTTTTTTTCAAAGTGTAGACGTAGAAGCTTATACAGATACTTCTACTTTATATGTTTATGTTACTAATTATTATGACGTTTCACACAGCACTAGTTCTTCTTACACAGTTACTTTCAAAGTATATTTACTAGCCAAAAATTCTATGTTATATCCCATTGAACCTATAGAAACTAATAACATAATAATCTATTCATCTGAGAATAATTACCAAAAAATATTTGACAAAGGTACTATAGCTATAAATGTAGCTAGCGGGGCTAATGGAAGTACAGGTTCAATTACGCATGATCTAGGATACATACCAAAAGTTAAAGCATTTTTTTTACCTAGTAGCGCCCCAACAAATGTATTTGCATTAAATCAAGTAATTTCACCTGCGCTTGGTGATGCTCCTGCAATATACGCTAACATTACAACTAGTACTTTATATTTTTCATCTGACCAAACATATTTTACTGCTCCAGGAGTAACAGGTAATATTGAATGGAGGATTTATTATGACAGTTGATATAAATAAAATCATAGCAAGTTCAGCTTTTAGTGGATTTAGTAATTCAAGTTCTGTTTCGTTTTCATCTAGCATAGCAGGTCAAACTATAGCTGCGGGTAGTTATGTATCATCTAGTGCTTTTGCAGCGTTAAATAATGCTTATTCCATCTCTCAAGTACAAATTAATCTCGGTGGCTTAGAAAGTTTTTGGAGAGTTTTACCTGGTAACTTAGTAATTAATTATCCAAATTCAAGTGCTCCCAATTATCAAATAGAATTATTTTCATATTTTACCTCAGGATTATTAAGAGTTGATACTTATATCAGTAATCAAATCGGAACAGGTGTTACAATTCCAACTATTACTATTAATTGTAGAGGTTTTATATTTAATTCACCATTTTAGCTTTTACAAACAATATGCTAGAGTGTATAATGTAAACTATTAGGCAACTAACCCAGCCCTCAAGGAGGGTTTTTTTTATTTTATGAACCAAGGACAAGTACAAACAGATGTAAACAACGCTAGAACCCAAGGCAACGCTTTACAGGCTCAATACAACCAACAGGCTGGCCAAGCACAAGGTCAGTATCAGCAAGCCTATGGTCAACAACAAGGCGCTGCTTCTCAATTACAGGATTACACTAAACAAATTGCTGGGCAAAACTATGGAAACATATATGGCCAAGATTTATCTAATGCACAGTCTATGTATAATTTTGATCCAAAGTCTTTAGCCCTTGCTAACAAAAACCTGCTTCAAACACAAACTGCTATGCAGTATGCACCTCAAGCCTCAACTCAAGCTGGTAATTACTATGGTGGAACTGCTGGACAAGCTGAAAATGCATACCAAAATATGGCTGGAAATCTTAATACTACCCTTGCCAACCAATCTAACGCTGTTGGACAATACCAAAACTTATTATCTGCTACACAGAATCAAGCCAACCAACAGACTACTCAACAGCTTGCAGGACAAGCCCAAGCATTAGGTGGATATGAAGCAGTAGCTCAAAACTATACTAATATTGCACAAAACGCTTCTCAAACTATGACAGCTATTGAGAAACTACAACAAGACC
>CAITDW010000226.1 GCA_903891235.1 uncultured Candidatus Saccharibacteria bacterium | reverse complement strand
GCTCACTTAAAAAGTGTGGATACACTTAAAATAAAGCCCGTTGAAAAAGGCAAGGGTACTGTTGAAGATGGTATTGAGTATATGAAGACTTTTTCAATAGTGATAAACCCACGTTGCGTTGAAACTATCAAGGAATTCACGCTCTATTCTTACCAAGTTGATGCTAGAAGCGGTGATATAAAAAGGGATCTTGTCAAAGATAATGACCATTGTATCGACAGCATTCGCTATGGATTAGAACGTTTGATGAAACGAAGAGTTATCGATTATAGTAAGTGGCGGGAGTAAGAAATTAAATAAAGTTGTTGCTTTACGTACGTGATATGGTAATATAAGTCGTATAATAACTTATATATTAGGATACAATTATGAATATTTATACTACTACTCAGGCAAGAGCAAAATTATATCATATTATCAATGAAGCCAATCAAACTCATGAACCAATTTATATCACAGGCAAACGTAATAACGCTGTAATGCTGTCACAAGAAGATTACGAGAGTTTGCAGGAGACTTTGGCTATTTATTCTGTACCTGGACTTGCAGAATCTATACTTGAAGCTAGTAAATCTCCTAGAGAAGAATGGATTAGCCACGAGGAAGCATGGAAATAGTATACACAATTCAATATACAAAAAGAGCAGCAAAAGATATTCAACTATTAAAAACTGCTAAACTAGGAGATAAAGCAATCAAGCTGTGTGAATCTTTAGTGATTAATCCAATACCATTGAATAGTAAGCCACTTGTTGGTAATTTAGAAGGACAACGATCAATTAGAATTAATTTACAACATCGAATTGTTTATGAAGTGCTGGAAGAAGAAAAAGTAGTAAAGATATTGAGAATGTGGGGTCATTATGAGTAAGCAAGAAATTTATGCGGACGAAGTGAATCTTGTTGAAATATTCACAAAACCCCAAGATTCACTTGTACATTCAGAGCGTGTAAAAACCGAATGTTTTAAAAGCATATTTTAAATTATTAAATAGCTCAAGTTTTTATGTAGCCTTTGATATAGTTTAATAACACATGAGAGTTTAGTCATTTAATCTGTCAATAGATTAGCTTTGAAAAATTTGTATTAATCATGAAGCTCAAATACAATTTATTTTGTAAAATTTGATAAAATAAATTCATGTTTAAAGCTATACAAAGTCTTTTCAAAGGCATACGTAACGACGGGTGGACAAACGTTGTAACCAACCTAGGTACAAGCAATAGTCGTACCAATTCCACTTTATTTAAACCGACCTTAGCACTTGATCAATATACCCTTGCAGAAATTTATAAATCTAATGGAATCGGTAAGAGAATAGTTAATATCGTGGTAGATGATGCTGCACGAGGATTTATTGAGGGGGATGCGTTATTAATTGATGAATTACAGCGTGCTCAGACTAAGCAAAAAATAATTGATGCCGGATATTTTGGTAGATTATACGGCGGAGCAATACTCGTTGCTTTTATCGATGACGGGCTAGAAATGCATAAGACTTTAAACCTCAATAGAATTAACAAGCTAGTGTCTTTAAAAGTATTTGATAGACATCAAATACAGTGGACAAATGATGATTTGTGTAGGGATTTTTACAAAGAACATTATGGAGAGCCTGAGGTTTTTACCATTACTTCGGTGCAAAACTATATGGCTGATAATAATAGCTTTTTTAAAGTGCATAGATCTAGATGTTTTATTTTTGGCGGTGAACGTTTAGTTAATACGGCAAAACTATATAATCAAGGCTGGGATGTTTCGGTGTTACAATCTTGTTATGAAGCTCTTAGAAACTATGGGATTGTTGTTAATTCTTCTGCTGAGATAGTACAAGATTTCATTCAAGTGCTTATGAAAATGAATGGACTGAGCGATAAGCTTATACAGGAAGGCGGAGATGCTGAAATTATCAAGCGGATGCAATGGATTGATTTATCAAGATCAAATGCCAATACAATTCTTTTAGATGGTGATGGCTCTGAGGATTACGAAAAGAAATCTAGTTCTGTGGCTGGTCTTGCTGAGTTGTGGGATAGGTTTTCAGAAAATATTTGCGCAGTAACTGGTATACCTGCTACGAGGTTATTTGGTAAATCACCGGCCGGTCTTAATGCTACCGGAACAAGTGATATGCAGAACTGGTATGATATTGTCAGAGCCTATAGGGGCGATCAGATAGAGCCTTGCCTTAAGTGGCTAATTGATATTTTAAAAAACCAAAAAAGTTGGACTAAAAAACCTACAAATTGGGAGTGGGAGTTTCCGTCTTTAACAGCTCCTTCTGAAGGCGAATGGGCGGATATTAAGAAAAAATATGCAGAGATTGACTGTATGTATATTGATCGCGGGGCAATAGACCCATCCGAGTGTTGGCAAGAAAGATTTGGCCAAGGTAGTTTTCAAACTAATATCACACTTGCAAAACCTGATAATGAGCTTTTAGAAATCGATGAGGGTAATGAAGATTTACTAGAAGATGATGTAGATATTGAAAATGACATCAAGAAAGAAGAAGACAAAAAAATAACAAAAGTCATGGATGAGTTGTACAACAAAGTTAAAGGTACAAGCACATGAACGAGAAGTTAATCGTAGCTACTCTTTGGGAGTTAGTGTCAAAACTTCAATCTCAAAAGTACATTGAATCAGTTGTTAAAAATGATGATGATATAACTTTTATTTACAAAGACGGGTTTAAGCAAAAATTCTCTTTTCCTCAAAGCAATAATACCGACACTTTTGACTCAAATCTTATTCTTGAAGAGCTAAAGAGCTTATTTAATAAGATTCTTGAAGCTAAATTTACGGAAATTCTGCTAAATTTACAGGATCATCTATCAAAAGAGCTAAAGACTTTTATTCCAGTGCCAAAAGACGGAGTTAACGGTCGTGATGGCCGTGATGCTGATGAGCAGAAGATCATTAAAGAATTAGAAAAAATCATAGCAATAAAATTAGAGTCTGGGCTTTTAAATATCAAGCAATCTGTACCAGAGCCTATTATTCCAAAAGATGGAATTGACGGGCGTGATGCTGACGAAGAAGCTATTAAAAAAGCTCTACTTGATTATCTAAGGCAAGAAATTGGTAAAATTCAACATGAACTTAGTGTAAGTATTGATAAATCTATCGGTGCTATCCCAGTTCCTAAAGATGGAGTTGATGGTAGGGATGGAAAAGATGCGGACGAAAAAGCTATAAAAGATGCCTTGTTTTTAGAGTTAAGTAATCAAATAGCTGGTTTTCAAACCTTGTTTGATAATAAGATTACTCAAAGGTTGCAAGAAATTATAGCATCCATCCCAGTTCCGAAAGATGGGGTTGATGGTCGTGATGGTACAAGTGTTGATGATCAAGTAATTATTGATGCAATTTGGCCTAGGCTTAATGTATTGCACGAAAAATCACAAGAGTCGATCAAACAAGAATTACTTAAAGTACTACTGGCTAAAATAGAAGAGATCAGAGCCACGTTACAACCATTACAAGGGGAAAGGGGAAGAGATGGCCGTGATGCAGATGATAAAAAGATTACTAGAGAAGTTTTAGAAATAGTTAGTCAGGACACAAAGAAATCTCAAGCTTTACTACAAAAAGAATTAGAGCTAGGATTAAAAGATATCAAGTCATCTTTTCCAGTTCCAAAAGATGGCGCCCCTGGCAAAGACGGAAAGTCAATCAAAGGTGAAAAAGGGGATAGGGGCAATGGAATAAAAGACGCCGAAATTGATAATCAAGGGCATCTGATTATTAAAACTGACGATAAAACTATAGATGCTGGCGTAGTAGCCATTAAGAGATTTTTTGGTGCTGGAGGAGGCGGTAGTAATTTTTCTTACACCAATGAATTGCCTATGCCTTTTGATGTTGGTGGTTTAAAGAAGGGAACTAAATTTAAAGATGTTGATTTAAAGGTAATATGGACGAAGTTATTATATGGTTATGATTTGCCTTATTTTGCTAATTTTACTGTGGCTATTTTTGATTTACGAAATCTAGACAAAATAGATGTTGAAATTGGCTACAAGATCCTAGCAGGTGACTACCTAGCTACATTTTCTATAGTTAACCCAGAATTATTAAAAGAAAACTCAATAGTTATTAGCCAAGATAAGGTAGTATTACTTGAGAATTTGCCTAATTTATCACCAGTTACGCTAACGTTAGCAGAAATTTACAAAGAGGGCTTAGCTACTGTAAGTTTCGAGATCTTTGGCTATGACACTACAGGCACAAGTTTTAATAAATATTTCAATATTAATTATAAATACAAAATTTACTACGGCGAATACACCGAAGATATCACTGATACGGGATTTGCAAATCCTTTGATCGTACTGAGAGCCAGTGAGCTTATTAATGGCATTGAGGGTGAGTATTTATATCAAAATATTGCTTATAAATGGTTCTGCTACCCTGAAATCTTAGGGGATAATTATGTATTTTACGAGATATCAAGCGACATAGCCTTAGTACTTGATGAGGTTAGGAAAATTGAAATCACCAACGAGTATGGTCTAAAGCTAACATATAATTGCTACCGTACTTTGAATGAGATCCACGAAGAATTTGTCATGGGTATTAAGAATGGATAAGGATACAATTAGAATATTTAGTTTTCCAGGTGGGGGTACCAAAGGGTACGGATCTAATAGATTTATGCAAAAATTCCTGCATCAATGGGGAATTCCTCAATCTGACTTTTGGAAATATGTTGATGTTTACTCTGGAACTTCAATAGGCGGTATTCTTGCTTGTGGCTATGCATATGGGCGAACACCTGATTATATGGAAAGCTTTTTCTTGCAACAAGCAAAGAGGGTTTTTACTATTAGAACAGCTGCTGATGTTGCATCAGGCAGTCATAATGCAAGTAGTGATTCAAACAGACCGAATGAACTACAAAAAATAGCATTAATTGCAACCAATGATCCTTTCTATAAATCAGCTTATGAAGATTCAAATTACGGACATAATGTATTACAGCAAGTATTAGTCGATAATTTTGGGATTGATACGTTAGCTAATTTAAAAGTACCTGTTGTAATTCCATCGTTTGAACAAGACATGAGTAGATATGTAGTATTTTCAAACTTTAACGACCCTAGTTATTTTATAGGTAATACTGAATCTATAGTAAATGTTTGCAGGGCAACAAGTGCTGCTCCCATTTATCTACCTGCCCATACATTTAGTGGCCACGATTATATTGATGGCGGAATATATGCAAATGATCCTATCTTAGCTGCAATAAATATTGGATTAACTGTAAAGCCTAATGCTACTAGAATTGTCATAGTAGATGTTGGAACTGGTATCGGCAATATGAGCTTTGACGGTTCTGGGTCGCAAACAGGTACGGCGCATGCAGTTGAAGTATTATTTGGCATAATGAATATTGCAATGACTGGGGCTGAGGAGTGGAGTAGGTACTATTTAGATTATTTAACTAATAGACTCGCTAAAGATGTATATTATTACAAATTTCAACCAAAGTTTCCACCAGAATTTCCGAACGAGATGGATAATAGCAGCGCATCTTGGTTTGCTGATTTAGCAAATTTAATTGATACTCATTACACAAATGAGAGTGATAAAATCTCAAGTATATTAGCTCATTTAACCGCATGAAAGGAATAAAAGTCAGTGGTCATATTAGGCCGATTAGTTTAATTGATCAATACCCAACTCATTTAGATAATTTGGGCAAAGGCGGAATACATAGCATTACTAGTATTTTAAATAGGAATGCTATTACTGTCGAAAGACGTAGCGAAGGAATGTTTGCTTTTACGCAAGACAATCAAACTATGTATTCTCTTGTTGGTGGTATTGATAATAGCAATTGGCGTAAGTTATTTGATTTTACGGATAATAAGATCAATTTCAATATTGCCTGCGATACTAATTATGTACTACTGGGTAATAAAGACGGCATTGCTAAACCATCACCCGTTCTTTTAGACGTAAGACAGGATATAATAGATTTGCGAAGACATTTAGATAGGTTTGAGCGGTTAGATAAGCTTGATTATAATAGAATATGGATAGGGGATTATAATAACGAACCTATCGAGCGAGTTAACATCGGTGTTATTAATTTACCAACTCTGGGAGCGGCTACTTTCCCATATCCATCTATAATACCATTACCACCTGTGGCTATTCCAAATCCGACATTTAATCCTTTTTCAGGTTTTGATTGGCTGATGTCCGGTCCATGGTTGCCACAAATATTTGCCGGTAGCGCAAATACTACCAATACATCTTCAGAAACAGTGATATCAAGTTCTTTAGCCATGACGCAAGTTAAAGTTGCGCAGGCAATAAAAAGACTAGATGTAACAGGATTTATTGTAAAAACAAAAACCATAGATTTTGCATGGGAAAATCCTGCTATGTTATTAATTCCAGAACCTATAAAACAACTTTATGGTTTAGGGACTTCTTATACTTTTACTCAAGCTCAGGCATTAGATGAATTAAATGATGGTATTTTATATAATAGACAAGGTGTTCTATCACAAGCAATCGCTGGAAAAGATTATGTTGATGTGTCTGCTTCTATTAACAACATGCAATTAGCCTTAATAAGGCCGTATGCACAGGATGAACAAGGTAATGATATAGCTAAATTATTAACTAGAGTTAGTAAATTGCCTGAAGATAATATGCCTGATTTAACATTTATCATGCAACGCCCAAATGCTAAAATACCGAGCGCACAAGGTTTATCAGATTTAGCAGGAGGAATATTAAAAAGTGCAGCCTTAACTGGGAAAATAAGTATAGCTTCTGGTGGCGGCACTGTTGGAATTGATGATTATGTAACACCTGCTGTTTTAACAGAGGAGATAGAAGCAGTGCTTGCTGAAGCAACTGAGGCTGCTACGGTGGCCGGTGCTGAAGCT
>CAITDW010000225.1 GCA_903891235.1 uncultured Candidatus Saccharibacteria bacterium | reverse complement strand
TATTTAAATATGATATATACCATAATTTTTTAAAATCGTATGATTTCTAACCTGAAACAGATATTACACCGCCTTTAAGTTGTAACATTCTAGTATATACGATAAAAACGTTTAAGTTCATTATACCAGTTTGAGTAACTACAGCAGGTGTAAAACCAGCGTTTCCACCTTCATTTAAATAAATTTGAAGGGCTGAACCTAAAGAACCTGTGTCTAAACCATCTTTAGAAACGACAGCATTTTGAACCTTATCAAAATTAAAACCAAATGTAAATCCAGTTAATAGGCCATCACGCTTATCTATGCTGGTGCTTGAACTATTTGTAGCCAAATTACCACTATATATGATGTTATTTTGAATACCTCCTGCAATAACATTGTTTATATCTGCATTACGTAAAACACTATAAGTAGTAGCATTATTATTAGTTAAACCATAAACTGGATTGTAAATTGAACCACAACTAATTCTAACCCCTGAATTTCCATTATTTAAAAAATTAATTGTGGACATTTGACCTAAATTATTATATTGGGCTACATTATTAGTTTTACAGCACATAACAGATCTTACAAAGGGTGAAGCCTTATTAAAACTTAATTGTTGTTGTCCCGCAGAACCTGCAGTAGAATTATAATTAATACTAAATGATTGTGTGGTATCAAATGCTAAATTAATACCTTCGTGGTCTTCATACGCAATTTTTTTAATAATTTGACAGTAACTAGAGTTCATTTCTAACATATCACAATTTAATCGAACGTTGTTTAAATTCATTGTTAAATTAGGTAATACCGATGTTTGGGGGGTTGCGTCGATAGAGTAATGACCATCGGCAATAGTATTTAAATATAAATTGACTTCAAGAGTATTTAAGAGAGGAAGACATAATACTTTTTGCATTGCAAATACACCAGATAAAAAGGACATAGGAATAGTAAAAGAACGAGAACATGAAGATTGACCACCTCCAGCAGGTGCAACGACTCCGCTATAATCTTGAATTAATGCACTTTTAAAGCGGGTGGCTACGTCATCTGTATAAATATTTGTTCCTCCGTAAGATTGATTATAAAGCCATGAACCAGTAAGAACCGAAGCGTTATTATCATAATAGTCTTTATTACAATTACTCAACATTTTCGCGTTGAAATCTTGACAAGATTGTAAAATATCTTCAAGTAAAACGCCACCTATTTTAATTTGAACACGTGTAAATAAAGATAAGGCATTGTCAACAGGTAAAGTATTTATATAAGCACCCGCAGCAGTTCCACTTCTTAATAATTGATAATCAAAATTTAAAGATGCTGATGATAAGTCCATAAAACGTGATGCATCAGAAATTAAAAATGAAATTTGGTTAGAAGTTCCGCCAGAGCCGTTAACTGAATAAGAGGAACCACTAGTAGGGGGATAACTGGTTGACATTCTATCAATAATGACCGTGCTACGTGTTGGATTCTCAAATTTTACAAATTCTGGGACTATTTGAGTTTCACCGAGTGGTAAATAATTGTGTAAAAGTGTTGTTCCTGACATTAGATATATATATATTATATTATT
>CAITDW010000224.1 GCA_903891235.1 uncultured Candidatus Saccharibacteria bacterium | reverse complement strand
ATGAGCATGGCAACATAAATAAGTTACATGTAGAATTCTCAGACGAAAAACAAGAGCAGGTGAGAAAGCTAATTGAATCAGTATTTGAGCATATTAAAGATCTTGATTTGCCAGACATTACAAAATATACAAAAGATCTTAGTGGTATTAAAAAGTTCGAATTAGATTTAGTAAGTTAAAAAAATCACCCCTATTAAAGAGGTGATTTAATTAAGCTTTTTTCGTAAAACTATTTTTTAGATTTACTTGAGCTAGAAGACTTAGATGACACTCTAGAATTTGCTCGTGCGGTTGCAACTCTTTCCGTATATAGGAATGAGTATAGATTAATGGCAATCACTGCTCCAATTACTGGACCTAGTACATATGTTGACCATGTAAATGATTTAACACCTATAGCAATTGCTGGGTTGATCAAGGCATTTGAGCCAATTGATGCAACAAATATACCAGCAGATAATGCAATGCCTGATGCGATTGCAGCACTAGAACCTTGAAGTTTCTTATAGACTACTACTGAGTAAATAAGAACAAAAGTGAAGGCACCTAAAGCTTCTGCTATTAGTATATGTGATGAGTACTTTCCGCCACTTGTTACACCTTTATTATTTATAACAAAGCTATAAAGTTGACCAGCAGCAATAGCACCTAGGAACTGGAAAAGAATATTAAAGATCATATCTAGAGTCTTTATTTTCTTAACTGTCCATAAACCAATTGATAGAGCTGGATTAAATTGTCCAATCCATTCTCCATTAATTAGAAAAGTTAATCCTGCTAAAGCTAGTCCAATTGCAAGAGCTATAAAGTAAGCGATTCCAATTGCTGAGCCCTTCACAGCTAATACAGTCAGAGTTAATAGTGCAGTACCAATAAACTCAGTTGCAAGCATTGCAACGACTTTTTTATTTAACATTTGTTACCCTCCGGAAATATTAATTTAATGTATAGATTTTACCACAAATAAAATAAATGTGTAAATATTAAGATCGAACAATTAGCTTTTGGCTACCATCAGTTAATGACATTGCAGCAGCACAATTGAATAGAGCACTGGCAAGAATAAACTTTTTTTGATCAACTAAGTCATTGAAATTGGTGGCAGCGAGATCCTTTAAATGCCATACATCAAAATTAAAGGCCTTAGCTTTATCCTCAGTTTCTTCGTCATAATCATCCGTAAGTAAAGTTGTGTTTGGTAAAGTATTAATGACAATAAAACTAGCATTAGAATTGTTATCTAACTTTGGAGCACCTTTATTGTTAGCGTCTTCAACAAGGTTTAGCATTTCTTTTTTAGATTTAAGGTAAGTCTCTTTATTCTTAGCCAGGATTACAAATGAATTAATTACCTCATTCATTAAGTCTTGGTCAGAATAATCTTTGCCGAAAGCTGTCTCGGCTATTACCATTGCTAGCTTTTGAGCTACTTCAGATCTTTCTTTATTAGAGAATAAATCAAGAATTGATTCCATGCCATCTACAGCTCCACATCCAGTTTTTTCTTCTGTCGCATGTTCACCTTGATGATTTCCGGGTTTTAAACCTAAAATAGAAGCTGCATTTGCCTCAGTCTTAAAGTCTTCAATAAATTGATTACTATCGAACTGTGTTTTCTCGTCAATAATAACTATTCTTCTCGCAATACTTTGGCCAATGGTTCCGCCTGCAAATTGTGGTCCAAGTGGTCTAGCATAATCTTCAGCCTTTTTAGGATCATAGTCAATTAATTTTCCAGCATGAATACAGCGAATAGGTGCTCCCTTATGAATCTCAGTATATTTAGCAGCCAAAATTTCTTTAGCTTGAATAAGTTGATCGGTACTATATGAGCCATCATCTAATCTTTCGCTAAGACTAATAGCACCTTGCCATAAATCCTTATCGATTGTTTCACTGGTTAATAAAGCTATAGAATCTAAATCTTGTAATGTTCCGTTCATAATTGAAATTTCTTCCTTTCTCTTTCTAATACTAACCAATAGATCGTCAGTCGAGGGCTGAATATCTACATCACTTGAATTGTAGTCATTTTTGTTAAAATCAATAATCTCTCTATTTGACATTTTTTTTCTCATTTAAATTTTATAAAAACAATTTTTAATCTTACTCTAAATGTTCATAATTTGCAATAATAATTGAAAACATCCTACATAAAGCGTAGTGAGATTTATCACAGACACTATATCTAGCGATAATTATAATATGAGTATGAGTAGAGAAAAATTATTCAGAGAAGAACCAAGTGATGATACTATCATAGCAGAAGTTATCGATTTTTTTGAACACATAAGTCTTATTGAGAGAAAAGTAACTGGAGATGCATACGCATCTATTATAGAACTTAATCCAACTCTCGCCGCAGACCTACTAAGGATTGGAGAAACAATAGAATCACCTAGAGATGCCTATGCAAGAGGGGTTGCCAAAACAGCTGCAACAATAATTAAAATTTATGAACAAGAAAAAAAAATAAAATCTGGTAACTTCATTAATGAAATTGAAATGGAATTAGGAAGAATAGCCCTTAGTAATCCTGATGAATATCATCACCCTGATGCTAGTTAGATTAACGTCTACGTCTTTTTAGTTCCGCAACCTGTATCCTGATATTGGAACGATCAATCATCTGCTGAGCCTTCTCAAGGCTTATCTGATCTTTTGCTTCATTTTTCATCTTAACAGCTAATTCTAGTGCTTTCTTAGCATCAGATTCATTAATTTCATCGCCGCTATCGGCTTCGTCTACAATAATTCTGACGTTATTATCCGCTATTTCAATAACACCACCATGCGTAGCAAAATGTTCCATGGTGCTTTCTGGATCTTTTGGATTTTTACGTATTGAGATAACGCCATTAGTTGCAGCGCTTATGAGTGGCATATGATCACTCAGTACAGTAATTTGACCATCCATAGTTGGCAAACTAACTTCATAGGCCTCACCATCAAATTTTATGCCAGAAAGAGTAACTAATTTTAAATGAATCATATTTATTGCTTTGTTATTTTAACGCCAGAAATATTGCCCTTCATATAGAATGCAGACTCTGGCAATTCATCATGTTTACCATCTAATATCTCTCGGAATCCTGAAATAGTATCTTTGAGAGAAACATATTCACCTTTAGTACCAGTAAAGACTTCAGCGACGAAAAAAGGTTGAGTCAGGAATCTTTGAATTTTACGAGCTCTTGAAACAGTTAGCTTATCATCTTCAGATAATTCTTCCATACCAAGAATTGCAATAATATCTTGAAGATCCTTATATCTTTGAAGAATCTTTTGTACATCACGGGCTACATTATAGTGCTCTTCACCAACAATTTCTGGGTCAAGAATTGTAGAAGATGAATCTAATGGGTCAACGGCAGGATATAGACCAAGTTCAGTTAAGGCTCTAGATAATACGATTGTTGAGTCTAGGTGAGAGAAAGTTGTTGCTGGAGCGGGATCTGTAAGGTCATCTGCTGGCACATAAACTGCTTGGACTGAAGTAATTGATCCAGTTTTAGTTGAAGTAATTCTCTCTTGAAGCATACCCATTTCTTGAGCAAGGTTAGGCTGATAGCCTACGGCTGATGGTAATCGGCCTAGTAAAGCAGAAACTTCAGCTCCGGCCTGGGTATAACGAAAGATATTATCTATAAATAGAAGTACATCGTCACCTTTATCTCGGAAGCCTTCAGCAATAGTAAGTCCAGATAGAGCAACTCTAAGTCGAGCTCCTGGTGGTTCATTCATCTGTCCGAAAACTAGTGAGGTTTTATCAAGAACTCCTGAATCTTCCATCTCATAATATAGGTCGTTTCCTTCACGAGTTCTCTCACCAACACCAGCGAATACTGAATATCCGCTATGGAATTTAGCAATGTTGTTAATAAGCTCAGTAATTAAAACCGTTTTACCAACTCCAGCTCCACCAAAAAGACCGACCTTACCACCTTTAGTAATAGGACAGATAAGATCGATAATTTTAATACCTGTTTCAAGTATTTCAACACTTCCAGATTGGTCAACTAATTTTGGTGGCTGCTTGTGAATTTCAGAATATTTACTAAATTTATCCGGCTTACCATCAATTGGATGTCCAAGAACATTAAACATGCGTCCAAGTGTTTCTTCGCCAATTGGCACACTAATAGTTTTACCTGTATCAATTACTTCAGTACCTCTCTCAAGTCCATCGGTTGATCCTAGTGCAATTGCTCTAACAGAAGATTCACTTAAGTGCTGTGCAACCTCAAGAACAGTCAAACCTTCTTCTCTTTGAATATGTAGTGCATTATTAATCTTAGGCAAGTGATCAGTGTTAAATTCCACATCAACTACAACTCCAACCACCTGGCTAATAATTCCGTTTTTAGTTTTTACTTTAGTTTCCATATTTCCTCCTAGTCCTTTAATGCTTCGACACCGCCAGATATCTCAGCTAATTCTTGTGTTATGCCAGCCTGTCTAGCGGTGTTAAATTCCAATGTTAAATCATCAATAATGTCACCGGCGTTATCGCTAGCATTCTTCATTGCAAGCATTCGCATTGAATGCTCACTCGCTAGACTTTCTAGTATACATTGCCAAATCTGAACTTCAATTAATCTCTCGGCAGTTTCGTTAATTACCGTTTCAGGATCAGGTTCAAATGAACTGAAACTGTACTTATACGTAATATTAATGACTGATTCATCAACTTCAGCAGGTAAGATATCTAGTGATGAAGCCTTTTGGTTCAAATTCGATATAAATTGAGTATAAAGAACATCGATATCATCAATTCTTTTACTTTTATACTCATCCAGTATTGTATTTAATATAGGGCGAATATCGTTAGCCGTTGGATTGTCTCCAAAAGCTGGATAAACAGCCATTAATTCGACTCCGATTAGTCTTCTGGCAAATTGAGCACCCTTATTTCCAACAGTTATAAGGATTGGTTTTATGTCCTCAGATTTATCTTTTATGATTGACTGATTCAAAAGTTTCAAAATATTTGAGTTATAAGCTCCAGCTAAACCACTATTGGAGGTTATGACTATGTATAGCTTAGTTTTAACTTTTCTAACATCAAAGAGTGGATGTCTTTTAACTTCAGTTAAAGTGTTAAGCCTGGCAAGTAAGCTATAGGCCAAGAATCTATACTCACGGCTTCTTTTAGCATTCTCCTGTGCCTTACGCATCTTGCTCGCAGAAACTAGCTCCATGGCTTTTGTTATCTGCCGAGTGTTTTTAACTGATGAGATGCGTCTTTTTAGAGCTATTGTTCCAGCCATTATTTAGTCTTTTCGTCTCCTGCTTTTACAGCTCTATCCTTATAAGTTTCAGCAATCTTTGTTGAAACTTCTAAGATTTTCTTACGAATTTGTTCGTTTGGTTCATCACCGTCTTTAAGTGATTCAATTACGTTCTTATGATTAGCCTTAATTTCTCTTAAAATTGCCTCTTCGGCTGCTTTTATTTTATCTACAGGCACAATATCAAGTATTCCATTTGTAGCGGCTAACAATGAACAGTACATTTCCCAAATAGCTAACGGGGAATACTGATGTTGCTTCAATAACTCAGTTAATCTTTGTCCTCTTTCAATTCTTTGTCTAGTTTCTTCGTCTAAATCTGTAGAAAATTGAGAAAATGCAGCGAGTTCTCTAAACTGAGCTAAATCAATTCTAAGTGATTTAGCAACTGACTTAATGGCTTTTGTCTGGGCAGCACTACCAACACGAGATACAGATAATCCAACTGAAATAGCGGGTCTAATACCTTGATAGAACAAATTAGTTTCCATAAATATCTGACCATCTGTAATAGATATAACATTAGTCGGGATATAGGCACTAATATCTCCAGCTTGAGTTTCAATTATAGGCAGGGCAGTCAAGCTTCCAGCACCAAGCTTATCTGATAGTTTAGCTGCTCTTTCTAGAAGTCTTGAGTGAAGATAGAAGACATCACCAGGATATGCTTCGCGTCCTGGTGGTCGCCTTAAAAGTAAGCTCATTTGACGATAAGCAACAGCATGTTTAGATAAATCATCGTAGATAATTAACGCATGTTGTTTGTTATCTCTAAAATATTCACCCATTGCACATCCAGAATATGGTGCTAAGTAAAGTAAAGCCGCAGATTGAGATGGACTAGTGGCCACAATAATTGACTGATCCATTACACCCTCACGTTTTAGTCTCTCAACAAGCGTTGCTATCTTAGACATCTTTTGACCAATAGCTACATAAATATTAACAACGCCTGTTTTTTGCTTTGATTGATTAATCATAGTATCTATCGTAATAGCTGTTTTACCAGTTTGACGATCTCCAATAATTAGCTCTCTTTGTCCACGTCCGATTGGTACCATTGTATCGATTGCAGCAATACCAGTCATCAAAGGTTCACTAACACTCTTCCTGTCGAGAACTCCAGGAGCAGTTTTTTCAACTCGGTAATTTTGCTTAGTCTTAATCGGTGCGCCACCATCCATTGGGTTACCTAGTGGGTCAACGACTCTTCCAAGTAGTTCAGGTCCAACTGGTACTTCCATGACCTGGCCAGTTAATCTCACTTTAGCTCCAGCCTTAATATTGGAATCATCACCTAACACTACAGCACCAATTTCATCTTCTCCTAAGTTGAAAGCAAATGCAGTCATATTAGACTTATCTGCGCCTTCTATATCTATAATTTCATTATAACCACAATTTCGAAGGCCATAAATCCAAGCGATGCCATCACCAACTCGGGTGATTACACCAACTTTCTCAATTTCAGGTTTGGACTTAAGCTCAGCAATTGCTGTTCTGATATCATCTGATAATTCTTGTATTGATAATTCGCTCAATTTAATTCCTTTCTTACTCAGCTAAATGCTATTTTAAAGCCGTTAATTGTTTAAATTTACCTAGTTTTGATGCAATACTTAGATCAAGTTGATCATTGGCCGTATTTAAAACTACACCACCAATAGTTGCTTCATCTAGCTTTGCATTCAATTTAATGGTTTTTGCATCGGGATAAGACTTTTTAAGTATATTCTCCACATCAGCTTTAGCTTGGTCAGTAAGTGGGTAGGCCGATGTGACTGATGCTTCAACGTAACCATTATCAGCAAAATCTTGTTGGATAGTTCTAAGAATCGAATAAAGATCACCTGTTCTTTTTTCCTCAAGTAAATATGCAGCTATTGTTTCAGCAAGTTTAGCTTTTGACTGTTTAATTTTAGTCTGTTTAATAATTGCTTGAGAGATTACGTTAATATGTGCTTTCATGATATTAAATTATGCCTTCTGCCCACTGAGAGCCTTGTCGATAAGCTGAGAATCTTTCTTAGCATCTAATTTTTCATCAATAATAGCTTCAGTTGCTTCAGAGACCAGTCCAACTAATTGTCGTTCGAGTTTCTTTCTAGCATTTATTGTGTTTTGGTCAATGAGTCTATTGGCATCATCAAGAATTGCTTCAGCCTTCTTTTTAGCATTGTTTTCTGACTCATTAATTATTTCCTTAGCTTCATCCTTAGACTGCGATATGACTCGGTCAGCCTCTGCTTGAGCGTCATGAAGAAGTTTAGCTGCCTTCTTGTCTAATTCTTCTTGTTGTTTCTGCATAGTAATACCAAGATTTACTCCCGATTCAATTAAGTCTCTGCGTTCTTTGAGAACCTTTAGGATTGGCTTGAAGGCATACTTACGAAGAACAATATATACTAATATAAATGTTACTAACTGAATAATAAGAGCCTGGAGATTTACTCCAAGGGCACCGATTCCAGAAGATTGTGCTGCAAAATTATTTAAATCCATTATCTCGTCTTATAGTTCCTTTATTTTACGATGAATATTGAAGCGAAAGCTAATAGGGCCATGAGCTCAATGATAGCTATAAATACTAGTGCTTGTCCTAGAAACTTTGATGTTTCAGGATTGCGACCAACAGCTTGCATATATGCTCCACCGACGAGTCCGATTCCAATTGCTGGTCCAATTAAACCACCACCGATCATTAGACCTTTACCAATTATTGCTGTGTCAATTGTACTTGCAAGTAATAACATATTATTTATATCTCTCCTTATTATTAATTTTACTTATCTTGAATGAACTCATTAATTTAATGCCTCATGGGCTCTAGGGCTAATTGTTTCAGGAATATTATCTTCGGTCAAGTGTTCCTCAGTTGAGTGGTTAACAGTGATGGCTAAATACATTACGCTTAGGATAACAAAAATATATGCTTGAAGTGCACAAATGAATATTTCTATAAGTGTAAAAGGTAGTGCAGTTAACGGAGCAATGAACCCTCCAAGATAAGAAAAAACTGCGATAATAATTTCACCAATAGTTACGTTTAGAAAAAGTCGCAGAGACAAACTAATGACTCTGGTTGCATCTGTAATCATCTCAAGAAGACCAAGTATTAAATATAGTGGATTCAAAGGACTACCAATGAAGAAATGACTAAAATATTCCTTCACTCCAGCTTCCTTAACAGATGAATAGTAAACGTAGCCCATTGTTACAATGCCGATTGCTAAGGTAGCATTCAAGTCTCCCGTAAAAGCTCGAAGTAATGGGTTGCCACTAGCAGAGAAAGCTTCACCAACTCCAGGAATTAAGCCTAGCCAGTTATTCATTAATAGAAAAAAGAAAAGCGTAACAAAATATGGTACATATTTGAAGGATATTTTTTTATCCTCAAAACTCGTTTCAACCAGGTCACGTATGAACTCAACTCCAACTTCAATGAACTGAACAATTCCGCCTTGTGGCCTAAGGGTTACGATACGAGCTACCCCAATTAATAATACGCACATGATGATAGAACAGATCCAACCATAGAGAATTGCGTTAGTAATTACAATAGGACCTATTGAAAATAATTGGGCAGATGTTATATGAACAGCTGGACCAGAATCTGCAAACAAAGTAATCATTTAATTTTTACTAGCCTTTCTGCTCGATGCTTTAGTGAACTCTAATAAAATGTGCCTTATAAAAGCTGCTGAACCGACAATAGCAATAATAAATCCTATTAGAAAAAGCCATGGACTAGTTTTGAGTTTAAGATCTAACTCGTAACCACCAATAATTGGAACTAGGAAGATTATTGCGAGCTGCCAACTCATAGACATGGCAGTTGCAATAAAAGTGTTACGTGCAATGAATGCAAGTCTAGCCTGTTTATCTTCGTTATATGTAGTCGACGTCGCTTTCGGCGCGGCTTTTTTCTTCATTTCAATTTAGTATAACAGATGACTAATAGGTTAGGCAAGATTAGCAAAAATAAATTACATGATGTATAATTTATTACATGAGCGATACTCCAAAAGTAACAGTATATAGCGCAACCTGGTGTGCTTTTTGCCATGCTGCAAAAGATTATATGGATAGTATCAATGTAAAATATTTAGACAAAGATGTAGATAGCGATAAAGCAATTGCTCAAGAGTCAGTAGATAAATCTGGCCAAATGGGAATACCGGTAATTGACATCGCAGGTGACATTATTGTTGGCTTCGACCGACCGAAGCTAGATAAATTATTAAAAAAACACAAAATTATTAAATAAACTTTAACAAACCAAGAATATTGCTATTTATGCATATTTATGCTAATATATTCTAAATTAACACTTGGAGTTAATATGAGTGAAATTTTAGGTAATGATTATCAAAATAACAATGTCCCTGAAATATATTTTTCTGAATCAATTCCAGAATATAAAAGGGAAGTATTACAAAAACTGGCTGAGGTTGTTAACCGCAACAAGCCTGAATTAGTTGAAGAAATTCATGCCTTTATTGAGGCACAAAACAAAGATGCTGATATAGAAATTTCATACGATTCCAATACAGAACATACAATTGACTCAGATTCAATTGTTCTAAGTCTCATAGATGAAATGCGCGGCATTAAAAATAAACCACTCAATCAGGAATCCGAATCAATTAAAAACAACTTAGAGGAACAAAGAAAAACTGTCGCTCGGAAAATTCGATTAAGAGGTTTTGAATTTTATTTAGAACTATCTCTGATTTATTAAAATTCTGAAAATATTCAAGACTATCCATCAGCGTCTTAGTGTACAATATATATAGATATGTCATTTGAGGATTTTCAAACAAAAGACTCCGTTGTTGTTGTCTATACAGGCGAAGGCAAAGGCAAAACTAGCGCTGGGCTAGGTTTATTGGTTCGTGCTCTTGGAAATCGATGGAAGGTAGCTTTTATACAATTTATTAAATATTGGGGTGTTAGTGAACATGTTATGTTAAGAGATATTGCTCCATTATTTAAAGATGATTTGTATTTCTATAAAGGTGGAAAGGGATTTTATAAGGCTGGAGATTTGAGCGCTAATAACGTGAGCGAGGCTGATCATAAAAAAGCAGCTAAGGAGACATACGATGTTGCCCTTAAAGCTGTTAGTGGTGGCAAATTTGACTTAGTTATATGTGATGAAATTAATAATGCCTATCATGACGGTTTAATTACACTAACTGAATTTAGTAAATTAATAGATAGTCGCTCAAAAACAACTAGTATTTGTCTAACGGGACGCAATTTTCCTGATGAACTTCTGGAAAAAGCCGATATTGTCACCAATATGACAAAAGTTAAACACCATTTTGACAATAAATACCTTGCCAATAAGGGTATAGATTACTAATTTATGTCTGCACATGAATTGCCCCACCTAGCTAAGGATTTTGAAAATATAGATCTGTTCGTTAATCCAGAAAGTACAAACTCCCAAAGAACGCTCAAGTTAGTTAAGAGTGGTTTTGATGGTTGGGATAGTGGTCCAAGGATTGAGTATCATGAAACGATACCTAACATTGATGATTTTAAACAAAAATTAGTTGAGGTTTGCGAAGCCAAAGATGGCCAAACTATTACTGGGATTATTGCTGGAGATGGTTCTATTAATAATCTAGTTAAAATAAAACAAGATATTGATTTACCGAAAGTAGCCCAAAAATCTCCATTATGGACTCCAGGAGGGGGTAATGCCGTAAATTTTTTCAAAGCTGTAACGAGTAAATTTCACAGTCAACACCCTGAAGAAGTTATTAAACACGGTGTTATAGATGAATTTTATCCATTACTTATTAAGACGACTAGCTGGGAAGGTGAGAAAGATGAGAAATTAGCTGCTAGCGTATTCAGCGTTGGAGCCATGGCAGTAGCAGCCTCGTTTCTAAATGACCAAAAATTTAGAACGAATAAATTAAGAAATTATAGGTATGGTGAGCTCATTACAGATCCAATTAGAATACTAGAAAGCCTTAAATCAACCTCTGAATTTGAATTTTTAAATCAGGACAACCAGGCAACACAAGCCTACGATTTATTATTTTTAAACTCACCGCATATTGCTAAAATAATTTATGCAAAAAATGTTAAACTCACAGGACCAGCTTACACGTTAGAAATACAAAAGAAAAAAACTATCGATGTAGTTAAAGCAATTTCTATGTTAGCAATTGGTAGATCAAAGGGTAGATTCATGGACGATTTTTACAGGTTCACGGTTCTATCAGATAACGTTATGGCCCAGGTTGACGGTGAGGCCTGGGAAATAGCAAGTGGCACCAATATTGAAGTAAGTTATGCTAATAATGCTATTCCAGTCGTTACAACTATTGAGAACCCTTAATCTTAGAAATATTTGAGCGAAGAAGCAGTCTTACTTTAAATAACTGTTGAGGAATTATAAAGAAAAGAAAGCTAGCTATTGCAAATATCAATGTTGGGAAAATACTAACCAAGATAGCAATATATATTAAAATTAATGGTTTTAAGATGGCTTTTGAATTATTGAGTGTTCCTAATTTTTTATGATAATTAAGTGTCTTAAAACTCCTAAGCATATACTCCTTGAATTTAGGCCAAAAGAAATATGTTGAGCCGTCAGTATAAATATCTAAACCTTGAATAATTTTAGCTTTAAATCCATTCCCAGCTAAAAGTATAGATATGTCCTGATCTTCATGAACTAATTTATCGTCAGAACAAACTTGATTTTTTATGACAGCCCAAGCATCTTTGCGGATAGCCATATTTGCCCCCCAAAGAACAACGACTCTCATTATTCCAGTTGCTGCAAAAAGATAAATCTTTGACCAATAGGCGGTTCGTATATTAGGAAACACCTGCTTACCGCGGATGATAGGAGTAGTTGAGGTTACACCTGGACCAGTAATAGCAGAGACTGAATCATCTTCAAAACTTTTTAAACAGGCTTTAACCCAATTTTTAGTTATAGAAGCATCTGCATCAATTCTTCCTAAAATATCTCCCTTGGCAACACTAAATCCTTTATTCCTAGCGTTGGCTATACCTTGTTTTTCTTCTTTAATAATTGTCACAAAATCAAATTTTTTAGCGATTTCAATAGTTCTATCAATACAGTTATTATCTACAATGATAACCTCGAAAGGCTTAACGGTTTGTTTTTTAATAGCACTCAGGCACTTTTTTATATAGCGCTCTTCGTTATAAACTGGTATAACTATAGATAATGTTAATGGTTTTTTGTTAGCTTCCACAACTTAGATATTATCAAAAAATATATGTTATGTATAAGAATAAATGAAAAAATATAATATAGTGACTAAAAATAAGTATATTAACAATGAAAAGAATAGTCTTAATTTTTATTGGAGAAAGATTAAACCTAGCTATAAAATCTTAATAACCATCTTAATAACATTAGGGATATTGATTGGCATATTCTACGGTTTTGGTTCTTGGTACCAACAAAAACATAAGAATCAACCTATAACTCTTGGCATGACGTTTATAGCAGATTATGCCTCATACCTTGGAGTAGATCCTCATAAAACAATGCTGGCATTAAGAGATGACTTAGGCTATAAACATTTTAGGCTAGTTAGCTACTGGAACGACATCGAGTCAACGCAGGGAAATTATGACTTCACTGAACTAGACTGGGAGGTCAAACAAGTTAGCCAAGTTCACGGATCAGTCAGCTTAGCAATTGGCCTAAGGCAACCAAGATGGCCTGAATGTCATATACCGACCTGGGCTCAAAATACGCCAACTTCATACTGGTATCCTAAGTTATTAAATTTCATGACTGCAGTAGCAACGAGATACAAGGATAACCCAACCGTTACAAGTTATCAGCTAGAGAATGAATATTTCTTGAATGTATTTGCTAATTGTCCCGATTCTACAAGGCCGAGACTAATTGAAGAATTTAATTTAGTTAAAAAGATTAACCCCTCAAAACCAGTAATTATTAGCTTATCAAATAATTACATTGGTTTTCCGACCGGCCAACCAAGACCAGATATCTATGGAGTATCTGTATACAAAAGAGTCTGGGATAAAAACATTAGTCATAGATATTTCGAATATCCTTTTCCGTCTTGGTGGTATTCAGCTCGGGCTGGAGTTACAGAACTATTAACCGGCAAGCCTAGTGTGATCCATGAGCTACAGGCTGAGCCATGGCCACCTAAAGGAATCAATGATGCATCACAGACAGAACTTGCAAAGTCTATGACACCCAAACTACTTAGAGAACGAATTAAATATGCTGAAAAATCTGGAATAAATAATATAGACTTATGGGGTGGTGAATGGTGGTATCAAGAACTCACAAAGTACAATAACCCAGGATTCTGGAATGTAGCCAAAGATGAAATGAAATCAGTAAGAAATAGTAATATGAAGCTCCATCAAAAATTAAATAATCAACAATCATTAAATACTACTACTAATTTTTTTGCGAGTGAGAGAATAAACTACCAAAAAATAATAAATTAGAGCATAATAAGGTAGTTATGGCAAAGACTCAACCGTCAAAAAAGCGTATCACCAATAAAAGAGCTTCACACGATTACTTTCTGGAAGATTCTATATTAGCTGGAATAGTTTTAACTGGTGCTGAGACTAAGTCACTTCGAATGGGACATGGTCATCTTCAAGGTGCCTATGTAACGGAGAAGAATGGGGAACTATGGCTAATTAATGCAACTATCAATGGATCCCATGGAATTCCCATAGACGAAGAAAACCAAACTAGAACTAGAAAATTACTCCTGAAAAGAAATGAAATTGAAAAACTTCTAGTTAGAAAAAAGCAAGGCAATACAATCATTCCTATAGAAATTCTACCAATTGGAAGATATATTAAACTTAGAATTTCTAGTGGTAGAGGTAAAAAGAATTACGATAAAAGACAAAGCTTAAAGCAAAAAGATGAATCAAGGCAAATCAATAGAGCTTTAAAGTATAGATGATATTTCTTGGATTAGATAAAGTTATCTTGTATAATCTTATCTGTTGTTGATATATTCCGGGGTAGCTCAGCGGTAGAGCGGGTGGCTGTTAACCACTAGGTCGCTGGTTCGAATCCAGTCCCCGGAGCCAATTTTTACTTTTTAGTTTAGCAAGCAGACCATTGAATGGCTTCAACAGGGGTTGTTGAAGCCATTTTTTTGGTTCAAAGTCGGGTTCGCAAGTAAGGCACGCAAAATCTTGTTCTTTTTGGCTGGTTGCGAACTTTTAAACAGTTTCTTAGCGTTTGACGCCAGTTAGGTGCCCTATACTCAGCGTTGTTGCGTTGACAACCGTAAGCTCTCTAGCTCGTCTTCAAGCGTCTGCATTTCTGCAAAGTACCAAAATATTGGGGTTTTTATATTTATTCAGAAGCAAAATTGTTCTTCACCCAGGCTTGATCAATGCTCGCTATTCTTAGGCTAAAGTTTCTATTATCAACTGTATACTTAGCGTCATCTTCAATAGTCAAACCTAAAGCTGCTGCACCTAAAGGACTTGAAGGTGTAATTACCAACAGAGATTCATGATCGGGATTATTAATAGGATTTATCTCCCAAACCTCTTCATATTTTTTTGAACCAGCTAAATGCTGACCAACTATCACAAATGGCATAATTCCGTAGCTATCTTGAGCCAAGACAAAACTTCCTAACTTAGCTACTTTATCACTTTCCTCTGGATAGCTTTCAATCTCAGATATTTTTAAAAAATTTTCTATCTGATTAATCTGTCTTGTATTCTGTTTTAAGTGTTGTTCGATTACGTCTAGTGGCGCATTATCATGCCAGTCATATGAATCGCCTTGGGCGTCAGCCTTGGCATCGGCCAAAGATAATCTTTCCACTCTTAGGTCATCAAGAGCCTCAATTAAGAACTTCTTTTCATGCAATAATATTTTTTCCATACTACCAAATTTTAACATAATATCCTACAATACAAAACTATTGCAAATAATTCAAGGTTATAATATAATATTTTTAGTTAGATTCTAGTTTATGAATACAATATCTCATACGCATAAAAATGAAATTACATATTTAGATGTAGCTACAAATGGAAACGGCCTAGAAAAGGCTGTCTTAACATCTAACGCGATACAAAGACTAAATCAACTCGAATACAATATCTTGGAAGTGGGTCCTGGTGGTGGATCTTCAATAAATGCACTTGGAGAATATCTTGGTAATCTTAGTGGACAAGCGCCAAAAATAAATCTAAATTTACTAGAACTAGAAAACGTTAAATCTCAATCATTAGATGATGCCATGGAAAGAATTTCATCTTTCGGTGAATCGTTATTACTCTCAGGCAATGTAGTTGAACTAGATAATATTGCTAAGCCAGAAAGTATGGATATAGTAAGCACATCAGCAGTTTTGCATGAAGTTTACTCGTATAATGGAGGTTATGGAGCTTTAGATCGGACTCTACGAGGTATAGCCACTACACTTAAGACTGGTGGATATTTCGCATATCGTGATGTGTACTCTGTTGAAACTGATAATCTGCATGAATCAGCTAATCACGCTTATAATGCTGATAGCTCTAAAAGCTGGCTTAGATTTATAAAATTATTCATGCCATATTATTTAAATAATGGTCAGCATCCATATCATCATTTAGAAGATCATGTAAAAATAAAACAGGGTTCGCTACACATAGATTCTAGCGATATAGACGTAAATAAGGACACACTAATTAGAGGACCCATAGGAATTATGCGTGAAATACAAAGGCACTACATAACCTTAAGGGACGATGTATGGCGAACAGGAACACTAGGTTTTATTCCAGAACTAGAAGGTGACAAATCCAATGATTGGCTGAATATTAAACAAGGACATAAAAGGGTTCATTTCAAATTTACGGATTCTGATTTTCTTAGTTTTAATCAAAGAACATTATTAACGGAAATGAGTGAAAGAGTCTCTGATCATTTTGTAATTGACGGCGACATTTTTGATGCAATATCTGATACGGCTCTTAATAACTTCCTTGAAACCGTTCAAAAAGGTCAAGATGATTCAGCGTCTGAGATCTGGGAAGATTGGCAGTCCAGAGAGGGCAGAGAGACTTATGCATACATGACTGTAGACCAATTAATTGGCAATATAGCAATAAGGTCGGTTGAAGCATCCAAGAATAACGATGGAGCAGAAACAATCCTACTGCCTGAATATATAACCGATGTTAAAAAAATTTCTCGAACTTATTACAATCGGTTTCTTAAGAAAGCGCTATCAAATCCGTTATTCGACGGAAAACAATTGATACTCGCGAAGAAGATTCCTCTGAAAGATGTTGATTCAATTGCTACTTCACTAGATGTGGTACAAAAATATTGCAGTCGTGAGACTACGGCCTCCCTATATTCTCTAATAAGCAGTGATGTATAATATATGCATATGATAGAAGTAGAAAGAAAAAGAATAGTAGATAAGAAAGATTTGCCGAATCTTATATCTAAACTTAATGAAAACAATTTTATCAAATCAGGGCATTTCGTAGAAATAGATAGATATTTTACTCGATCAGATATAGAT
>CAITDW010000223.1 GCA_903891235.1 uncultured Candidatus Saccharibacteria bacterium | reverse complement strand
GGGCGTAAATACAAAATTAGGCTCAATACGCTTTATTTGCATCCATCTATCTATTCCAGAGGGTTGTTTAAAATTATTAAATGAAGCATAAGAAATAATCGGCGTAGTAAAATAAGATGTAATAGCTTTAATAGGCGGTTTTAAGGGATTATCACTCGGATAATTATTGTTAACTTGATCAGTGCCAACCTCATGTTGCCAAATGTAATTATCGGTATCACCCTCATAAGGGACTAAATTTTTGCCGACGGTAAACATGTTACCGGTGACATTATCAAAGTAACCGCAATCTCGCATCACAGCAGTATCATACCAACTATTATCCATGATGTTATAAATAACAGCTCTTGTGCATCCAACGTCATCTTCATTACCTTTTTCAGGATAAAACCACCATATCTCATCTTTGACGGTGTTTTTAACGCCAAAGACTAATTGACGTTTATTCATATCAACGTTTTCAAAAAAAGTCTGACGATTTAGGTTGTTCTCCAGTGGTACTACAACGCCGTTGTAAGTAAAGAATCTCCCAGTTCCTGGCCAGTAAAATATTCCGTCATATTCAACGACGCAATTACTCGATAAAATAGAACTATCATTAGTAATAATTTCTTTTTTAAAACTAATATCATCGGCGTCATTAGGATTAACGTTGCCGATATTGGTAAGTCTGACCACAGAGGATAATGTCCAAAAAAGAGCTGATGGGCTAGCTGTGCCACCTCTTACCCCTGCGCCGTAAATTACTTTGTCTGTGGATATATTGATAGAATATTTTAATAGATCAAATTTAAACGGTTTATCAGCGGTAAGGTTAATTTTGCTTTTTGACCATCTAACAAGCCCATTATTTCCATAAATAAACAGATAAGGATTAACGAAAAGCACGCCTCCGGTAATTTCTGTTAAAAGTTTTGTATAATTTTGCGGAGTATCCGACATGCTTTCAACTTTTACCCAAGCATTGTCATGATAAGTAAATATACCAGGACATGGTATATTGGCAGTGATAGTTGCAATCATCCTTGGTACACAAAGAATAGATTTGCTAACTACTTGACCATTTTGAAACGTAATAGGTATTATTTGCCAATAAGCACCTATAGTAGGATTGTTTGGTGGAGGTTTAATCCAAGTGCCGGTAGTACCGTTAAAAAGAGCAAGTACAAAATATTGACCGCCTTGTGTGTAACGACTTGCAAAGCCTATAAATATATTTGGTGCTTCAGGCGTTTCTTGATCAACATACACAGCATTAGGCACGGCTGATTGCAAAGGTATAGTAGTAGGCAATGTTGCCATGCCACCGATATTTTGAGGAAAACCTCTAAAGAACCTAGTCCATTGACCGTTAGTACAATACTCCCCTTGAAACGGGCTACCGTCCTTGAGAATACCTGGTTTAAAAGTAATAGGAAAAACTTGATCTGCCATAATATTTTTTTTGTTTTTAGTTTAGGTTAACAAACCAAATAAACTTTTAATCTTTGTCTCTTTTAACTCCTCGATCCGTATAACGATCCTTAGTTAGCTCATTGGCACTTGCCAAAGCTTGTTGATAGAGGCCTTGATAAACTTGCATCCTCGGGTCGTCTTTTAGGTAAATTACAGCTTCTAAAAAACAAGAATAAAACAAAAGATCTGCATAATATTCAGTTAAAATGTTTTGCTGATTATCATTGGTTATTAAATCAACTCTTCTTAAATAAGTCAGTTGATACTTAACAGCTTTTGCCGGCGTTGGGCTAATAAATATTGCCTCATATGGAGGACCGGCTCCTCCTTCTTGTTGTTTCTGGCGATCAGCGTAAAACAAAGGAGGATTGCTATCATCACTATCATCGGCATTAGGCCAGTAATTTATACAAAATTCATAGCTCCTAGGAAACAAAACTATACTTTTGGTAAATGGAGACTCTATCGTTCCATAAACTATAGAAATCGTCTCTACCCAGTTAGCAGGTTTTTCTATAATAGCTGAGCCTGATGTGAAGTTTTTAATTTCTTCAACTTTTTCATAGCCAAGTGTTTTTAGCTCTCGCCAAATACGTTCCTGTCCCATACTAATAAAAAATGGGATAGCATTAATAAAATCAACGCTATCAATCTTATTGGCGTAAGTTATTATTTGCTTGCTAAGAGTGTCGTAATTAGTAGCCATTGAAACTCACTGTTATAAGTTAATATTCTATAATTACTATACCAGAAGTAACTCCTTGAGGAGCTATTCCTTCGCCGCTACCGCCGCTTCCACCACTCCCTGAATTATCCGCAGGGTTCATTGGGCCATTATTATTGCCAACAACTGAAGCACCTGCTCCACCTAATATAGAAACGCCACCCGCGCCAGAAACTCCAGAATTGGTAGCAGCATGACCAGAAGCTCCGGTAAAACCAATATAATTATAATTACCTGCTGGATAAATAGTACCTAGTTGCTCAACTGTGTAAGACCCACCTGCTCCACCAGTCGTTGCGCTTGATGACCCGTCAGAACCATTTGTACCGTTTTGTGCTGTAAATCTGACTTGACTAGTATATGTATTAGCTCTAAGTTCAAATATAGCATTACTCCCTGTATTACCCGGGTAGACAAAACCACTAGACATATAAACCCAAAAATCTGGAATTGTTAAAAGATTTTTTAAATATATCACGAGCATTGCCCCCGCGCCTCCTCCGCATCCTTTATAACCACCTACACATTTACCACCAAAACCTCCGGCGCCAACTAAAGTAACTTTGCAACTATCTATTCCCGGTACAGGAAACGGCTCGCCTGTAGTACCTGCGGTATAAGTCATTATGTTTTTAAAATTACTATCTCTAAAAAAACTGACAGGAATACCACTGT
>CAITDW010000222.1 GCA_903891235.1 uncultured Candidatus Saccharibacteria bacterium | reverse complement strand
TTTCTTGTTTATTGAATACTGGAAAAATGATGTTAAATCTTCAAAGAATGTAGCACTACTAATAAAGCCACATTGATCCTCTTCTATCAGTAATGGAAAGTATAATATATCATCAACAGTACCAGTTTCTTCTAATGCTCTATCTTTAATTGTTTTCTTTATCTTAGCTACTAGTAATTCGTTACAATAGCTTTTTGTTTTTAAGTGCCGCATCAGTAAACTCTGTTCTTCCAAAAGATTTAAATGGGCTACTTCTACAGCTTTAAATTTTTTAATAATTGCATTTAGATAGAATCTTCTAAAAATAATATTTATTATAATAATCGGAACTATTATAAGAATAAATTCTAAAAGCTGAGTTTTGATAGATCGGATTTTGTTTTGACGTAAACAATCTTCTTTTATAGATAAGGTAATGGTAATTACAGATAAAAAAGGAGAATCTATTTTATTCTGAGTAAAAACACTTCCTTGCTCCCCTTTGTTTACTACCACTTGATCATTAATATAAATCGTAAAATTCATATCAGTAGAAATATTTTTTGACAGAGAGTGTTTTAGCAAATTTGTATCAATTTGAATTGTATAAAATCCCGCGCTAATATCTACTAGATTGGGGGTGGTTTTTAGTTTAAAAGTATCTTTAAAGCTAGGGAATTCAATAACGTCAGATATTCTAATAAAATTAAATAATAAATTCTTCCTCAAAAAACTAAGATTACGAGAATTTTTGTGAACAATATCTAATAAAGTTAGAGTCTTTATCAATTCATTTTGTATTATTTGAAAATGAATTTGCTTTGCTTGGTCTAACATTCTATAATATTCTTTGTCTTGTTCTATTGAAGATAATTTAAATTTTATTCCAAAGGAAATGATTAAAATTACAAAACTAGCAAAATAAGATAATAACAAAGTATATTTTGTTGATTTTAGTTTCGCTAAAAACGCAAAATAGTGCCGCAAATAACTTCTAAAAAAATTTCTAGCAATTCGCCTCGTAGTAAAATTATTAGCATCGGTTTTATTACTTGGCATTTTACGTCAATCCAAACTAATTTAAATATTTCGTTTTTAGGTACTTTAAAAATATTTCCGTGTTTATCTTATTTTCTCCAGTTGCATCTTTTATTAAATCTTTCGTGGTTTTTAATGAGCCGAAATTTCGTACCTTGTTATTCAAGAATTCATTTATGCTATTAAAATTTCCCATTGTGATATCCGCGTCTATATTTACTTCCGATTCTTTTGCTGCTTTCATTAGCATTGATGCTATAATTGCTCCGCAAGTATAAGCAGGGAAATAGCCAAAACTCCCGCTCGGCCAGTGAATATCTTGCAAGCACCCTTCACTATTTGCATTAGGTACAACCCCTAAATACTCTTGCATTTTTTTATTCCAAAAATCTGGTATATCGTTTAAAGTAAGTTTTTTATTAATTAATAACTCTTCTATTTCAAATCTAAGCATCACATGCATCGGATAAGTTACTTCATCCGCATCAACCCTAATAAGGCTAGGTCTGACTCTTGTATTTAATTTGTATAAATTATCCGCCGAATATTCCTGTCCTTTTAATCCAAATTCATCGTTTAACAATTTCGATAGGAATTCGCAAAATTCTTTTGACCTGCCTACCTGCATTTCCATTAATAATGATTGACTCTCATGGATCGCCATACCCTTAGCTTTTCCTACAAGTTGGTTTTTGTAATTAGCTGGTAGATTTTGCTCATACAAAGCATGTCCAGTTTCGTGAACAATACCCATTATTCCTGAGATAAAATCATCGGTTTTATATCTATTCGTAATCCTTACGTCAAAAGCAGTTCCGCCGCAAAAAGGATGGGTTGAGTCATCAATCCTACCACGCGTGAAATCAAAGCCCATGACTTCCATAATTTTGCGACCTATTAATTTTTGTTGTTCTATAGGCACTTCATTGATAGGTAAAACCATCTCCGTCTTCTGTTTATCGACTATTTGCTTAGTTAAATCAGGAAGTACTGTTTTAAGATTTGTAAAAATTTGTTTTAAGTCTGTTGTTTTTCTACTAGGATCATATTCATCAAGCAAAGCATCGTATTTTGTGCAATTTAGCAACGAGGCTTTAGCTCCTGCGAGCTCTTGTACGCAGTCAAGGACTTCTTGAAAATAGGGTTTAAGCTTATTGAAATCATTGTCTTTTCTAGCTTCGCGCCAAACTAGTTCGCTTTTTGTTGCGGCAGTAATATATCGTTTTTGTAAGTCATCGCTTACACAACTAATATACAGCACTTTTCTCTTGATCTCTTGTAGGTTCACGCTTTGCCAAGCATTTAATTGGCTTGTTTCTGTGTCCGCCGCATTTATCAGGTCATTAATTTTATTAGATTTTAACCGAGAGTGAATAATTGAGCTAAGCAAAGATATTTCATTTGTTCTAGACTCTGCCGATCCTATAGGCATATTAACGGCAATATCCCAAGAGAGTATATCTACTACATTGTTTATTTGATTAATTTCTTCAATTTCTTTTTCTAGCTGTAGGTAATTTTGCATAAATTAACATCATCCTATAAATTATTAAGTCTTGTTACAGTTTATATTGTTAAAAATACTTGATAAAGCGTTATCTATTTTATAGTATAGGAATTTCAAAAATTTTACCAAAAATATTTTTTTGAAAATTTTAAAATTTTCTT
>CAITDW010000221.1 GCA_903891235.1 uncultured Candidatus Saccharibacteria bacterium | reverse complement strand
GGTTTTTCAACTTTTTGTCCTTCTGGTAATGCTAGTAGTGCGGCAATAAGTGGATCCTATAAATTTGCAGGTATTAAAGCTAGTGGTTCGGGTGATACTATTGCCACCACCAATACCGCAGCTGTCAATGCTACCACCACTATATGGTATGCAGTGGCTGCCAATACATCACAGGCTACGGGCACCTATACTAATACTGTAACTTATACAGCAACCGCTAATTAGTAAAATATAATCAAGAAGTGAATTGATTATGCTATAATTTTTTTATAGTACATTTTTTTGAGGAGTAAATCTATAAAATGATATTTTTGAGGAGTTTTAAATTAAGATATATGGCAGGGTCCTTGCTGGTCTTTTTTGCTATTTTTAGTACAACTAGTGTAGTTAGTGCATTAACTGCCAATACTACGATAACTTCCACTGTCTCTAAGGTTATAAGTCTTTTAACAACCAGCGGTTCAGTAAACCTAGATGTTGTTCCTACTGGTGCTGGAGCTCAAACAATAGCCAGTGATACAGTTACTGTTAGTACTAATGACGTTTCGGGATATACTTTAACACTCTCTAGTTCAACCGCTAGCTTGCCTCTTACCAGTGGATCCAACACAATTCCAGCCTCATCTGGAACATTAGGTACTCCAATAGTGCAAACTGTAAACACATGGGGCTATTGTGTACCTTCTGTTGGCGGTTTTTCAACTTTTTGTCCTTCTGGTAATGCTAGTAGTGCGGCAATAAGTGGATCCTATAAATTTGCAGGTATTAAAGCTAGTGGTTCGGGTGATACTATTGCAAATACTAATACTACCGCTTCAAATGCAACTACAACGGTCTGGTATGGCGTTGCGGCGAATACTTCCCAGCCATCGGGAACATATACCAACACCGTAACTTATACAGCAACTATTAACTAATGATTTTTTTGGAATTTAATAGGTAATCAATATGAAATTATGGACAAAAATACTTCTGTTCATGATAGTTCTGACGAGCAGTCTTTCGGTTATAGGTACTTCAAAAGCATTTGCTGCTAATCAAACAATTACCCTAAGTCCATCATCTGCTGAATTAAAACTGAATCAGGGTTCTGTTACAAGCGGTAGTTTTCAGGTATTAAATCAGGGAATTGGAAAGTTTAATTTTAAGGTATACCCAGCGCCATATAGTATTAAAGGCGAGGACTATACTCCCGATTTTGAACCAATAGCTGGTGCAATTAATCCAGCTGATTGGATAAAATTTTCAGTAGCAAATTCAAGCGTTGATACAGGGGGCTCAGTAACTGTCAATTATAAGATAACAGTTCCTAAAAATGTTCAAGATGGCGGTTATTATTTAGCAGCTTTTGCTGAGACAGATAATCCTAAGGCTAGCGTAGGAGTTACTATTAACGAAAGAGTTGGTCTCCTACTATTTGTTCAGGTAGGTAACAATGTTGTGAATGCTGGATCAGTTGTAGATTGGAAATCTGGTTTTTTGCAGAAACCACCACTCATATCTGTTGCTAAGGTAGAAAATACTGGATCTATTTACTTAAAAGCAAACTATACTTATAAGGTTAGTGATATTTTTGGAAATGTAAAATTTTCAGTTGATGGTCAAAAATACATTTTTCCTCAAACTAGAAGATCAATCACATTCCCATGGAAAAATTCACCAAGTTTTGGCCTATTTAAAGTAAGTGCTAACATGAACTTTTTAGGCTCAGATCATAAGCTGCCAACAAAATATGTACTTGTTATGAGTAGTGCTGCTAGGATCTACTCAATTATCGCTCTAGTCGTTATAGTTGTAGCATCAATTATTTTCGGATTTGTAAAGAAAAAGTCTAGAAAAAAACATAAATTGAGCAGAAGAAGATGAAGAAGTTAATAAGACTACGTGGATTAGTACTGGTATTTATTTTTGCTATAGCTATAGTTACCTTACCTGCGGTTAATGTATCAGCTCTTAAATATGGGGTAGGCAAATACGGTACTTGTACCTATAATACCTGCGGAATAACTCTGAGTAGTATCAATAACTTAAGCGTTGATGTTGCACCAATTTCTAATGGTTCTTGCTCTATTAATAAAGATGTAATTTCTGTAACAACTGGTAGTTCTACAGGTTACACCGTCACTCTAACGACTAATTCAGGATCTAATTCATTATCTAATGGATCATCTAATATTACAGCAGGCAGTGGAACTTTTAGCTTGCCTCAAACATTAGGCGTAAACCAATGGGGATATAGAGTAGATGGATCGGGTAGTTTTGGCTCAGGACCAACAACTGTTAAAACTAATAGTAATTTTCCTATTACAGATATCTTTTCTGGAGTACCAGCTAATACGGGTACACCTTCAACAGTTGTTAATTCATCTTTACCAGCAAATCCTACCGTAAATACAAATGTTTGGTACGGCGTTTGTGCAGATACTAATTTATCGAGC
>CAITDW010000220.1 GCA_903891235.1 uncultured Candidatus Saccharibacteria bacterium | reverse complement strand
TGAATTAAAAACTGATATCTTTGAACTCGGAACCAATTTTAAGTCTGACATTTCTGCTATCAACACCAATGTAAAGTGGCTAATTGCTATTACTTTATTACTAGTAGGTATCTTGCTAAAAAACACATTTATTTAAAATGAATAGTCACGTCTTTGATATAACCAATTTTGCAATGAACGTCTTCTCGAATAGAATTCAGGCCATCATAAATTTGCACACCTTCTTTGTACTCTAATATTCTTCCGTAGAAAGATACCTCTTGATTTGTTAAACCTTGACGAGCTATATCAAATAACGGCTCTGTAGCTTGAGTTTTTCCAATGTATATATGGTTAGCAATAACTTTGCCCCTAGAGTTTGCAAAAGATACTTTCTTTAGTGATAGTTTTTCTTCTGACAAGCCAAAAGGATTAGTCTCCAAAGTTATCGTTCCAACAATAGCTTTGAAATGCCTAGTGCCTTTCTCGTATCGTTCTAATTCTTTTTTCATAATACCTCTAATTAATTATTTTTTCTAGTATTCCAAGTGTCGACAACCTTTGGAAGCCATCGGTAATCCTATTTTCTAAGTCATGCGCTTTGCATTCAACCCGACTTAAAAAACTCTCTCGCTTAGCATAATTCCCATCTTCCTCGGTAATATTAGCTTTAATTTTGAAATTAATATTATCGGTTTTGACAGCGTCTCGTTTCTCACCACCCAGACATTTACCAAAATAGGATATGAACTGGGCTTTAGAGCGGAACGTTCGATCTACTCGTTTTGACATGTCTAAGAGTATTTCATTCATTGCGGTTAAGCAAAACATACGACCTGATTTGCTTTGTAGTTTAGCACAATCCTCATTGTTTAAAGGGTAATGATAAGCCAAGTTCTCTGGAGCTTTGTATTGATTGAAATAAATAACCTTAGCTTTTTTCTCAGAGTTAGTAGGTTTTTTTCTCTTGTTTGGTATACGATATTTACTTTGTATCCCAATAGGAACTGGTTTTTGTTGAGTACCCAAGTTCGAACAATCTCTTTTACTGCCAACCACTTCTTCTTTTTCTATTTCCACAAGCTCAGAAGTTTTTATATTTCCAACCTTTGAATTTTCAGAAAAATTAGATTCAAGATCTATATCTTTAACTTTGTTAAATTTATTCCTATTAGTATTAGTACGCCGAAAAAATTCGGGGTAGAATTCTGAATTAGAAAGCTCTGCATCCCTTATTTCTCTTATGATTGCAGGGTGTAATTGTACATGGTAAATTCTTTCAATAAATCGTCCATTTAATTTAAATAATCTGTGGTAATTTATATCAAATATTTTAAACAATTCTTTTAGAATATTCCAATTTTGATCCGACTTACATAAAGTGACTTTTGATAGATACTTATGATTTAAAGCTACAGTTTCTCCGCGCAAAAGTTTAAGAATAACGGTTTTAAATATTTTCTTAGCTTTTTCACTTAAGTAAATAGTTTTATCGGTTAGTTGCCGATTTAACTCAATGTTAGCCCTAACCATTATATCTAATAATTTGTACCTATTAGGTGCTCTGTGCTTAAAACTTAAAAACACTTGAGCTTCTAAGGATAATTCTATCTTTAGTTCTGGAGCTTCTAGCTCTTGCATTTGTTGTAGCTGTAATGTCACGCCAATC
>CAITDW010000219.1 GCA_903891235.1 uncultured Candidatus Saccharibacteria bacterium | reverse complement strand
TTTTTTAGAAATGCCTATATCCAGATAAGCCAACCGCTAGCATGATTGCACCAATGACAAAGCAGTAAATTGCAAAAGGTCGGAGGGTTTTGTTTTGAAAATATTTATCTAAGAATTTAACAGTAAAGTAGGCCGATATTCCAGCGACTATTGCACCAGCAAGTATCTGTGGTCTAACTCCATTACCAAGTGGTCCCAAAAGATCAGGTAACTTTAGTAGTCCAGCAGCTAAAATTATTGGAGTTGCAAGCAAAAATGAAAACCTAGCTGCATCCTCATAGTCTAATCCAGTCATGATTCCACCAATGATTGTTATGCCTGAACGGCTTATGCCTGCAAATAAGGCAAATACTTGAGCAACACCAATGATGCCTGCTCTTTTGAAGGTCATTTTTCCAGCCGTGTGTTGAATCGAAGAGTCTATATGAAAGTCTTTTTTTGGCTGTCTGACATGATGGCTTTTCATATAGTAATCGCCAAATAATAAGATACAACCATTGATTAGTATGAAAATAGTCGCTGATAGAGGTTTGGCAAATTGGGCTCTTAAAAGATGTTCGAAGGTTAAGCCGACTAAACCTGCTGGAACTGTTGCAAAAATAAGCAGCCAAACTAATTTTTCACTACTTGTTTCAGCCTTTCTCTTTTTGACTGAGGTTGTAAATCCTTTGAATAATTTTACCCATATCTTTCTATAAAAAATTAGTAATGCTGTTCCGGTTGCAACATGTAGGGCTACTAAAAATGCCAAGAAGAATGATTCATTACTGGATTGAACCTTAAGTATATTAGTCCATCCGAATAGCCATGCAAAAAGAACCGAATGACCTAGTGAAGAGACTGGAAATAGTTCTGTAATTCCTTGAAGTAAGCCTAAAATTATTGATTGAAGATATGTAATCATCGATTTTATTATATCTTAAGTATATTCAATTTGCGAGTATGAGTTTATGCATCGGTGTATTACTATATGAAATATGAAAGTAGCTTTAATTACATGCTATAAAGATCCAAACTATGTTAGGGGTCAGGTTTTGAGCCAGTGTTTGCAGAAAATTCCGGACATAGATGTTATTGAGGTAAAAAATAAACAAAATAACATATTTCGATTCATTGAAGTAATATTCAAGCTCATTAAAGTTCGAAAATATAATCCAGATGTTTATTTTTTAACATTTCGTGGACAAGAAATATTACCATTCGTGCTTTTCTTAGCTAAAGATAAGCCAGTTATTTTTGATGAGTTTATTGTTCCAATGGCATGGTCGACTGAAGAAAAGCATGATATGAGTTTGAAGAATATTAGTTTTGGGCTAATAACTAGGATTGTTAATCCAATGTATAAAAAATGGCTTAGTAAATGTCAGATTATTTTGAGTGATACTGCGCCAGATGCTGAGATATCTTCAAAGCTATCAGGCATTAGTATCGGTAAGTATAAAATCTTACCAGTCAGTGCCAATGAAAGCATCTTTAAAAAACAAGAACCTAAAAACAAAAAATCTTTTAGTGCCCTATATTACGGTAATATGCTTCCCCTTCATGGTCTGTCTTATGTTCTCGAGGCAGCTATGCTAATGCAAGAAGAGGATGTTCACTTTGTAATCGCTGGTGGCGGCAGAAAAGTCCAGGGTCAGGTTAATCGTGCTATTTCTCACGGCGCAAGAATTACCTACTATCCTTGGATTAAACATGACAAGCTAATAGATTATATTGCTGACTCAGATCTTTGTTTAGGTGGACCATATGGAGGAACTCCTCAAGCCAGCCGAGTTATTACGGGAAAAACCTACCAGTTCTTAGCATCGCAAAGACCAGTACTTATTGGTAAGAGTAAGGCCAATCAATATTTTATCGATAAAGTGAATAGTATTATCGTCAAACAATCTAGTGTTAAAGATCTAGTTAAAAAAATATTATGGGCCAAGAATAACCCCAAAGAACTCACTAGAATTAGTGAGAATGGCTATAAGTTATACCAGGAACATTACAGTAATTCAGTAATTACTAAATCCTTAGAATCTATTATTCAATCAGTAAAAAATTTAGAATAGTCTCAAATTAGTTTTAGGGCTAAACTATTGAACTTGAAGACAGTTTCAGGCAGGACTATGATTATCTTGACAGATTATTGCGAAGTCAACTTTTACCTACTTTATATTTTTCAGATTTTTACCTATATGCATAAAACTAGCTACTGCAATCAGAATTAATAGGAAAACAATATAGACTGACCGATCTATTAAGCTGGCGGAAATAACGTTAGAGGAAGATATGTGATGTAACTTCTGGGAGAATAGTAGAAAACTCTCTCTAAAACCTATTGCTCCTGGAGTAATAGACACAAACAAAGCTAGATTAGCTACACCACAATAAACTAGGGCCTGATTAAAACCAATACTCTTATTAACAATCTTAAGTTCAACAAAATAGATGATGGAAGTTATAAGCAATTGGATTAGCGTCATAACGAATAATTTAATAATAATTGAAAGTGCTAGCTTTGGTCGATCTTGAGGCTTGATTCTTTTTGTTAAGAAATTAAAACCAAAATATATGACTGCAAGACTTAGTAATATTAATAAGAGGCCATAATACCAAGCGAAACTTCCAAGTCCAATAAATATAAAGCTAATGAGTGCTATGAAGCCATAGTAAAGCAGCGAAACATAAAGAAATTTTTTTAAGCTAAGACTGTATTTCTTTTTTAGGTATAAACCTCTAATCCCTGGCCCGCTTTGAAGAGGCCCAAAGAAATTAGCGATGTTAGACCAAATGGTCAGTTGGATATTTTCAATTCTTTTTATCTTTATGCCGCAAAGCTCGACTGAAAATTTTAAGATTAAGATTAAACTTATCAGTGCTAAGAAATATAGAAATAGGATAAAGCCAATATTAATAATTGATAAATTTTTAATTGCTGATAGTGATGAAGGATGACTTATAAAGTAATAGATAAATCCTAGTATTGTTAGAACGATGATACAGATTGATAAAAGTTTTTTGGAAAATTTCATATATTTAATTTATATTATACCTTTTAATTCCTTTTAAGGTTTTAAAAAACAAATATTTGGTTTAAGCTATTTCTAAGCCGAATAATAAATAATCTTTATTAAGAGCCATAAATCACTTATGACATTAACTAGAATCAACCAAAAAATAATCAGCATTATCAGTAGTAGAAAGTTCTTCTACTTTATTCTTGCTTTCTTTGTATTCCAGGCCGCTTGGCTAGCCCTAGCTTACAACTATCCAATGGGTTACGACGAAGATTACCACCTTGGGTTAATCAAGCTATATTCACATTACTGGCTACCTTTTTTCTCAACTCAACCGGAAAAATTGAAAGA
>CAITDW010000218.1 GCA_903891235.1 uncultured Candidatus Saccharibacteria bacterium | reverse complement strand
TTGCTATGATAAGTATGTGCTGAGTTTGGGCTAATTTCTAAAGAGTGTTCTATACATTCAAGAGCTGATTCATGATCTCCTAATTTAGATAAGTACCAACCCTTATTATTATAAGCAACAGCATCATTAGGATTAATTTTAATTATTTTATTACAGCATCTTATCGCTTCCCAATACTGTCCTAATTCGGATAAAATACTACCCTGACCATGATAAGCATCAACATAATCAGGATTAATCTTTGTAGCTTTATTAAAACAATCCAATGCTTTCTTCTTGTCTCCTAAAGAATTAAGCACTAGCCCTTTTGCTTTATAAGCTTGATAATAATCAGGAGAATCTTTTATAGCGAGATCAAAATTTATAATAGCCGCTTCTTTATCACCTAAAATATTCATAGCAAAACCTTTCTGTAAGTACGTACTAGCGCTATCTAAAAATTCAGATTTTGATTGCAACATCTTATTGAAAAACTCTTCAGTTGCTATTCTATTACCTGATTTAGCAAGAGCTACACCTTTCATATTTAAGAAAAAAGGATTATTTGGTTGAATATGAAGTGCGATATTTACTGATTCCAGTGATTCCTCTATTCTTTCAAGATTAAGTAAAGCTTCTGCTCTGTTGTGATGATGATGTTCACTGCCTGGTTGGTGCTTTATTAGTTGATTATAACATTCCAATACTTCTTCCCATTTTCCTAATTTCTTTAATGCTGATGCTTTTCCTTCATAACCATTAGAACGAGTTAATTGTAGAGGGTTCCACATTACTTGTTTTCTAACTGCTTCCTCAAAAGATATTGGTGGTAACTTGTGTCCCATTTCTAAATTAATTCTTATGATTTGATCAAAAGACTCTGCTGCATCTTCGTATCTACATAAGTCCATAAAAGCATAGCCTCTTGTACTATATGCTTCTACATAATTAGGATTTATTCTAACAGCTTCGTCTAGCGCTATTACTGCTGCTTTGGAATCTTTTAAGAAAGTACGTAAGATTTCTCCTTTTTGATAATAAGAATCAACGTGATTATTATCAATATTAATTGCTTTATTAAAACATTGTACGGCTTCAGAATAATTACCTATAATAGATAAATTCATTCCTTTTTTATAATAAAGTCCAGCCTTATCTAGATACATATTCGAATTAATCATATAAGTTAAATGATTGATTTCTTCTATATGCTCTTGGTAAGAGATTTTATCTATAAAATTGTCATCATCTTCTTCAAAAGTTAATCTTTGTTTCATCTGACCCACACAGCTTTAGTTTTGATTTATATTATACGGTTTAAGTAGTGTAACATATGGTATTAAACCACGTCAAGTTTGTTTGTATGGTAAAAACGACCGTTATTTTCTGCACCTATTGATAATAACAAGAGTATGGTAGCTGTATGTTAATCATAGTATTTTAGGTTTACTATAAACGTTTTTATACGCATTCGTCTTGACGTTTAGCAACTTTAGCAATAGTACCTCTTGAACACTTTAGTAAAGTAATAATCATATTGTAGGACTTATTCTCTGAGAGTAATAATTTAACTTTTTTATGTAATTCAGCAACTCTAGCGTGGTAGTCATCAGCAATGAGAGCGGCAGAACCAATCTCTTTGCCTACACGTATGCGATACATAGCCACCCACTCATTACCAACAAAACCAATAATTGAGGCGACACTAACTAACAAAAGACTTTCAATGGGCATAGGGTTAATAATCTTCATTATCGACTCATAAGCAGCAATACAAGCAGAGAAAAAGATGATTAATACGATTAATACCCCTGCTACATCTTCTACCTTCCCATATCCATAAGTAAAACGACGATTAGTTCCTTGGCGTGCTAGTGAAAAAGCAACCCATAACGGAAGACTAGTAGTAGCATCTGCAAAATTATGGATAGTATCGGCAAGCAATGCTACTGAGCCTGATAGGATTACAATCCCCAGCTGAAATAAAGCGGTAATAGTTAGTATTACTAGAGTAATTTTAAGTGTATGAATGCCACGCTCATTCGATTCCATTGCGGTATCTACTTTATCTGCTATATGATGAGAATGACCTAACTTTTTATACATCCAACTCAATATGCCTGCATTAGGCTCGTGCGAATGGCTATGAAGATGATCTTCCGTGAATTTGGTACTATAAGTTTGAATAAGATCTGATTGAGAAATTGTTAAAATCATTTCAAATTCGTGAGGTTCTGGTAATTCACTTGTCGCTTCCATGTAATAGTCACAAGCAGTAAAAGCAAAAGTTTGTTTCTTGCCATCAGACCTAATAGTTTCTATACTTATATCTTTGCTCGCATGCATTGGAGCCGGATTGCGATTTAAATCAAAAAAATAAAGACGAAAGCGTGGTGGTACGCCAGTTTCAAACACACTTACCTCAACAAACCCTTCTTCAATTTTAATCCAGCTATCTTGGCTATGCTCTTTATTACTTTTTATTTCAGACATAAAAATATTCTTTATTTAAATTTCTAGATTTTACAGTAAATACTAATTACATTGCCTAATTTGTGCCACGTTATTTTGGGTATCATCATGTAGATTACCATTTTCTAGTGAATTCATCTACAACATGTTCATCGGTAAAGTTTAGATAAATAGAAGTGGTTGCTAGTCTATCATGACCAAGTATTTTTTGCACAGAAGCTAATGAAATGTTTTTTTGTAAAGCTAACGTTGCAAAGGTATGTCTTAAAATATGAGGAGTTACTGTTTTTGATATTTGAGCTCTATTAGCAATTTCTTTGACTATTTTTTGCACTTGTCTTGGACCTATAGGAAATTTATCATTTATTGCAAAATAATGTTCTAGAAGAGATTGTACTCTATTGGACATCGGTACTACCCTCTTTTTAGTCTTTTTTCCAAATGGTCCCCCTTTTCCACTAATACGAATAGATTTTTGTTGCCAAAGGATCTCGCAAGGAGTGAGGCTACAAAGTTCTGAAACTCTTAAACCTGTATCTAGTAAAATCCATATAATAAGTTTTTCTTGAACGGAATTACAAGATTGATAAAGTTTATCAGCTTCTGATGGTGTTAGTGGTTCTCTTTTAAATTGGTAAGCCATATTAGTTAATTTTTTTTAAAATTTACTGTTGTTTTTTGGTTAGTTCGTTTTATACTAAAATATACGAACTATATTCGTAAAATCTGAGTTACAATATGTTAGTAATAATTTCGTATTAAGACAAGCAATTATTTGGTGTGAAGATAAGTTTAGTAATTTTATTGTGGATTGTTATAATTTTAACTATTCGTAAAACTATGCGGAAGACGAATTATGTCAGAGTTGATAAGTTTAGCTGAGCTAACAGAAGAGGATCGCAAATATGTATTTGATAAATATAAAATTATCGAACCATACATTAATAATCAAGGCACTTTAAAAGAAATTGCTCAAAGAAACACTATTCCAAGAAGAACTTTAAGTTCTTGGGTAAATAAATATAAAGAATATGGTTTAGTTGGGTTATTCAGGCAGGTTAGACGCGATAAAGGCGCAGCTAGAAAGATAGACAAATTAACTATAGAATTTATTGAAGCACTATATTTACAACATCCTAATACCTCATCTTCTAACATTCATAAATTAGTTAGTGATCATTGCAAAAACTCTGATTTATATTCTCCGAGCTATCGAGCTGTTTGCAAAATTATATCCAATATTCCTGATGACTTATTATGTCTAAAACAAAAAGGGACAAAAGCTTATAAACAGAAATATGACTTATTGCATATTCGTAATTGTAATAGACCAAATGAAATCTGGCAGGCAGATCATGTTTTAATGGATATTGAGATTTTAAATCATAGGACGATTTTACAAAGACCTTGGCTAACAATAATTATGGATGATTATAGTCATGCAATTTGTGGATACGACTTATCATTTTTGTCTCCATCAGCAACAAAGACGTCTCTGTCTTTAAGGCAAGCAATATGGAGAAAGAAAGATGCAAAATGGATCATACATGGCGTGCCAGAAACTCTATATACTGATCATGGTAGTGATTTTACATCCAAACATATAGAACAAGTAAGTATAGATTTGAAGATTAAACTAATATTTTCAGAAATTGGTACTCCAAGAGGAAGAGGCAAAATAGAAAGATTCTTTAGAACTCTAAATCAGAAACTGGTGTCGTATATCAAATTGCAGCAATCGCTGCAAAAAGCTTGCGAAACTTTTACACTCAAACAACTGGATAAATTTGTTTATGATTTTATCATTAACCACAACAACAATACAGGCGAGAAAAAACTCGCTCCGCAAGACCAGTGGCAAAGTAATGGTTTTTTGCCGCAAATACTTAATTCCCTTGATCAACTAGACCTATTACTACTGACCGAGGTTCGCTCACGAAAAGTGTTGAGAGATGGTATACATTTTCAGGGGTTAAGATATATGGACATTGTACTTGCCGAGTATATCGGTGAACATATTACAATCAGGTATAACCCCTCAAATATTACTTCAGTCAGAGTATTCCACAATAACAAGTTTTTATGCCAAGCTGTATGTGCAGATTTAGCAACTGAATCAATAGGTATCAAAGAAATTCAGAGTGCAAGAAATAAAAGAAGACGTAATTTAAGAAAGAAATTACTTGAACGAAGATCGCTGATAGATTCTGTTATTGCTGCATCAAGGCAAGATTTGCCAAGTTATAATCATGAAGAGGAAAAGGTTATAAAACCAATAAAAATCAGGAAATTAAAATTATATAAAAATGAATAAGTTTATTACTACAAAACAATACAAACAATTCGCCGAATTTTGCAAAGCCTGTGATCGTGATAAATATATAGGACTTTGTTATGGACCTGCAGGAGCAGGTAAAACTGAAGCTGCTAAATATTATACGAAGTTTGATAAGGCAAAAAAATATGTAGATCAAATGTACTACAAAGCAGATCCTCTAGTTGCAAAATTTGCCTTTGCCAAGTTAAATAGTATTCTTTATACACCAAGTAGCTTGAATTGGAGTAGAGATGTTATTAGAGATATAGAAGAACTGCAAAGAAAGTTTAACTGGGCAAAAGAAAGATACTTGTACCCAGAAGCAATCCCTGACTCTGTTAGATTAGAAAATAAGAATTTTGCTGAGTTAGTGCTTATAGATGAGGCTGAAAGATTAAAACCACAATCTTTTGAGTTATTGCGTGAACTGTATGATAAAGGAAAGACGAATTTCATTTTTATTGGAATGCCAGGAATAGAAAGGATTCTTGAAAGATACCCTCAACTATATTCACGTATTGGATTTGTACATCAATTTAAGAATCTTGGTAAAGAAGAGGTGTTATTTATTCTGCAAAAACATCTAGGCAAGCTAAATACAGAAATAAATGAGAATGATTTTTGCAGTCACGAAGTAATTTCATCAATAGTAAGGATTACAAGCGGTAACTTTCGACTAATCAACCGCTTGATAAAACAATCCTTACGAATAATGAGAGTAAATTGCATGACTACTATTACAAAAGAAATAGTTGATGCTGCTAGAAGTTGCTTATTAATCGGTGAAAAATAGGCAATTTAATTATGCTGATATAAGGCAATTTATTAGGGCTGTTTACACCCAAAATAAACAATTATTTTGCCAGAATTTGTTCGTTAATTTTAGTGTTTTTGGAAAAATGCAGTCTTTTTCTTCTTCTATAAATGGAACAACATATACTTTTCTGATACACAAACATATAGCTACCTAAAACAGCAATGCTGTAACATGTCTAAATCTTAAAGTTTGTATTTTATTCATCCATCACACCTAATAGATTCAGGTATTATAACTAACATATTTACCAAAATCGAATTCCAACTGTCTAAGCTTTACTAGAATTTTTTCTATTTCCTTTTGTTTTATCTCATTAGAGTTATTTGTTAGATATTCTATTCTTTTTCCAAGAAATAATGCTTTTTGTTTTAATTTTATTAATCTATTATTTACGTTGACGCTAACTTGATTAATATGTTCATCTATTTCCTTTGTTAGAGTTTCGACAAACTTAGTAAACATAGTCTCTATATCATTTAATTGCTTTTTCATGTTAATCGTAAATTGCTGCTTTGTTAGTTCAACTTTTGCTTTAATCCGTTCATTAGGCGTTCTAATAACATTGCTTACCAAACCTAACTTTTCCATTAACACTATTATCCATTTGTGCACATCTAGTTGATACCATTTATGCCCATTTCTATAGTCACGCGGAAAGGCGTGGTGAAAATTATGCCAATTCTCTCCAAGAAACATAAAAAATAAAGCTGGTATGTCACCTGCCGTCACGTTTGTATATTCCTTGCTGCCAAAAAAATGTACTACAGAATTAATACAGAAAGTGGCTTGTTGCTGGATAGCTCTTCCAACGCCAATAAATATGAATCCAGCCATGGCATATTGCAAACTACCACCTATACCATAACCTATACAAAACGGAACCAATGTATTCACGAGTATGGCTATATTCCAATAATTTTTAAATTGCCACATAACGATTTTGTTTTTTCCTAACCTTTTTAAGGCACTCCTCTCTATTTGTTTTCTAGGCTCTCTGCCGTCTAGCATCCATCCCATATGCGACCAAAAAAATCCTTTTAATTTCCCTTTAGTTGAATACTCATTCTTATTTTCTTCTAACAAGCAGTATTTTAGAGGGGTATGCGGATCTTTTCCTAACACATCGGTATATGAATGATGTTTATCATGATCAGAAACCCAAGCAAGTACTGGCCCTTGCAATGTTCCAGCTGACACTACTGCTAAAATAAGCTCAATAAATTTGTTTGTTTTATAAGACCCATGTGCCCATAACCTATGTATTCCTACACCTACAGAAATACAAAAAGTATAAAAAGAAGCAATAACACATACAATCTCGAACGTAGAAATACCAAATTTATTCCAGTAAAGTAACCCTAAAAAACATATTATTAGCGGATATACTATCAGTACAAAGCCAGCAATATAATTTATTTTAATATTTTTCATGATAAACCGTTTTATATCAATATAAGTTCTCGAGTAGAGTATTAACTCTGTAAAAAAAACACAAGTATTTTTTACTTAATTTATACGTCAATTTAGGATAATTACTTTAGAGATTAAGGAATAATCCTGAAATACTTTTATTTGGGGTGTTATAAATCAACTGAGCCAGTCATTAACTATAAGAGATTACTCTATTTTACTATTGACAGAGAGCTAATTAAACAGTTGACACTAACCTTCTTGACTAATTCATTTAGCATACTATTATTCCCCTAGTAACTTTCGCAGTCCATGAGATTAAGATTGCAACGTACTACATGTTAAATATTGAAAATAAAGGTAATATAACATTCATAAATTATAAACAAATTCTTTTTAGTTTACCAGCTCAGCTAATAGCTATAGTCCTAGTTAGTTTAGCATTTGGAGATTTTGTACCAGAGATACTAAAGGCTTTTTTTCTGTCGATCAGTTTATCGATCAAGAGTGTATTAATATTCATACTGCCATTCATTATATTCTCTTTTGCTTTTTATAGTTTTGCACGTTTAAAAACTGGCTTAATAACATACACTGCTCTGCTATTAAGTATGATGTGCGCATCGAACTTAATAGCAGTAATCAGCTCTTATTACGTAAGTATAGTATCCCAAAATATCATTACTGTAGAACTTGCTAATGTAAGTAATAAAACAATAACGTTGGAACCATTATTTGAACTGATATTGGCAAAATTCTGTAGCAATGCTAATGGTTTGATATTAGGAATATTACTTGGTATCTATACTAGTACACAAAATAAAAATAAATTATTACAGGCGGCAAAAAATCTTAATAATACCTCTAACAAGTTCTTGAATAATATTTTTATTCCAATTCTCCCAATATTCATTTTAGGTTTTATATTAAAGTTTCAGCATACTGGTACCTTAAATATTATCTTCAAGAACTTTATGCCGTTACTAGTAGTATTAATAGCTTTATATTGTCTATACATAGGTACTGCATACTTGATAACAATGAGTTTTAACATCAAGCGTACTATTTTAGCGATACAAAATATTATCCCAGCAGCTATTATAGGATTTAGTACTATGTCTAGTGCTGCAGCTTTACCAGTGCTTACTTCAGGAGCAATGAAAAATAGCAAAGATCATGAACTCACTCAAAGTATAATACCATCAATAACTAATACTCATATGCTAGGTGATGCTCTTGGTATACCTTTGATGGCTTTATCTTTATATGTAGTACAATACCATAATATGCCAGAATTCTCTGCATATCTTACATTTGCTATTAGTTATGTACTTGCAAAATTTGCTGCGGCGGGGATACCAGGCGGTACTATCATAGTTATGATTCCTGTATTAGAGTCTAGCCTACAATTTACTCCAGAAATGAGCGGTATTATTTTGATGATGTACATATTATTTGACCCGTTTTGCACAGCATTTAATATATTCGGTAATGGTTTATTTCCAATCGTATTTGAAAAAATATGGCAAAGGCTAAAATGATAAAAATAATGGCTATAATTTTATGATAGAAACAGCCATTATTTTCTTAATCAACTTATAGTAATAATGCTTTGGTAATCCTATGTTAGGCTTATGAAAATAATAGTATTTTCAGGTTATTCCTATAAATATCAACAATTAATCTTTCTCTATTGTTTAAATTTCAATAGTTCTGCTTTCTTATCAAACGATCTTTTTGTAATATTACTGTCTACCTACAACTTAATACTATTATAAGCTTGTAGAGCTTTCTCTCTCGAATACTTTAAGTCAATTATAGGGTTGGGATAATTCTGTCCTAATGTAATTCCTGCTTTTTTCAAGACAGAGCTTGGTGCTTCCCAGATATTGAAAAGAAATTGTTTCGGCAATTTATTTAATTCAGGGATAAAGCGGAATATATAACT
>CAITDW010000217.1 GCA_903891235.1 uncultured Candidatus Saccharibacteria bacterium | reverse complement strand
TCAAATATATAACAATCATCTATTAGATATCTAATTAAAAAAAGTTTTACCATTGACCTTCGGGCAACCAATGATTAAGATTATCTACCGCTCTCTTGAACGCTGGGTGGTTAGTCTCGTTAATCAGTAATCTATGATGATAGGCAGCCATTTCCTGAAGTATAGCCCAAGTCTTTATTAGTTCAACATTTAATTTTTTGCCAGATAACTTAGAATATTCTTTGGCTGCGTATTCAACAACATCTTGATTAATCCGGTAAAGCTGCCTGAGTTCCTGTTCGGCAGTGCCAATATTGGTATCACCAAAGTCTAATATACCTACCAGTTTTTTGTTTTGAAAAAGCATATTTTCGTTATGCAGGTCATCATGAACTACAAGTAGATCTTCTTTAGAATCATTTTCTTTCCAAAAACCAAAATAATGTTTAGCGAACTTATCCTTCACTTCAGTAGGCAACATATTATCAATAAGATTCTTTTTAAAATAAACTCCCCATGGTTCTTCATTAATTTGATCAAGCCCAAGTCCATGCCTTATTCTAACTGCTAAATCAACAGATAATAGTGAATGCATCTGATAAGCGAAATTAGCAACATCCTTTGCAAATTTATGCTGATACTCTTTGTCTAGACTATCTATTTCTGAGAGGCTTAAATGCTTGCCCATAACAAAGCTTGTAATCAAATATGGTGGATTATCATTTTCATCTAGTACAACTGGAATATGAATAGATTCTATAGTTTTCAAATCATTTAAAATAGACTTCTCAAATAGACTTCTTTTATAGGCAATCTCATTTCGAGGAAAGCGAAGAGCATACATACTGTCAACAATGACAACTATATTGTCGTAGCCATGATCAATAATTTCTAGATTCTGAGATAATGGATACTTTTCACGAAGAATAGTTTTAATGCTTTCAATATCAGCATAATTTTTTATTTCTAAATTCATATGTTAACTATATCAAAAACAGTGTCAATTTCTGTATTTTGTAAACTATAAATAGTTTCAGAAATAATTATGATATTATATTCGAATAGGGAGAATAAGGTATGAGCTATGCTAGTAAAATTGGTCAAACCAATTCTACGTTAGTCTTAAATGGCCAATCAAATGTCTTAAATCTTGCTGGAGGTGCAGTAGTCCATTTAATTGCGCGTGGACAACACACTGATGAAAGATTTGGGCTTTTTCGATGGGACATGCCGGCTAATGCTGGTGGACCAGCTCCACATTTTCATAAAACTTTTTCTGAATCTTTCTATATTCTATCCGGACAGGTAGATATTTGGGACGGCAAAGACTGGGCGAAAGCCAAAGAGGGAGATTTTTTCCTAGTACCCGATGGTAGTATTCACGCTTTTAAAAATGATTCAGATAAGCCTGCTTCAATGCTAATTATTTTTGCACCAGGTCCACCAAGAGAAAAATATTTTGAAGAAATGGCAGCAATAACCAAATCAGGCAAAAAACTCAGTCCAGAAGAATGGACTCAGTTTTATGCTCGACATGATCAATATATGGTTCAATAAAATATTAAAGGTTTTATTTCTTTGAATTATTTTTTAAATAAAATGCCTTGATTGAATTCAATCATACTATCTATGTAGCTTTTTTTGCGTTTATTTTCGACAATTTCTTTTTTTATAGATCTACGCTTGAAAATACTAGATTTTAATGATGCCTCGTTGGCAAAAAGTTGTTTTTCAAAATGTGATCTTCGGTCTTTTAATTCTGTAATTAATAATTTAATTTTCTCTTTCTTATCGACTTCTTGGTCATCTTTTGCTGGTAGATTTACACCTAATTCAATTACTGGAGATATAGCTGTGTTTTTAGAGAATTTAGCTTTTTGTATTTTAAGTTCATCCGAATGATCAAACAAATAATCTACATATGCATTAGTTGTCTCAAGACTAGAATAAAAAATTGAATTTGCATACAGTCTATATTCTGCAATATCCATGGAAGCAATTTGACCAATTGTTTCGTATAGGGTGGTGGGTACTTCCATTATTTTGCCAATTGCTCGATTAGCAAAATCATTGATGACATGAGCTTCTTGTTCGGCCAAATCAATTTCAGATAAACGATTATAGGCATTAAAAGTAGCTTCGTCTATATCTGCTCTAAACTTATTAAGAGAATCTAAGGAAAATGTTTTAATAACATTATTTCTTTTTTGTAATATCTCTTCAAACATTACGCCATCATTATGAATGTCTTCAGCCAATTGACCAATATCTTCGTAAATATAATCAGGAAAATTTGAAGAGGTTTGTGAAATAGATTCGCTACTCATAAAATCATAATTCTTAGCAATTATCTGAGAATAAATATCTTCCTTCTTTAACATACTAATATCAAAGTCATGGCTATGATAATTGTTAAATATTGGAAACTGGTTATTCTTCATAACTAATATTAGAAATATACTATATATTATTTT
>CAITDW010000216.1 GCA_903891235.1 uncultured Candidatus Saccharibacteria bacterium | reverse complement strand
GACATAATATATACCGAAATTTCAATCGGCTTTGAGAGAATTGAAGATTTAGAGGAAACTTTTTCCGGCGACTTTTTTAAAATTATGCCAATGCCGAAAGAAGCACTTTTTTTAGCCGGCAAAGCTTTTCTACAATATAAATCTAATAACGGCACTAGAAACTCGGTATTACCAGATTTGTTTATCGGCGCACACGCCTCCGTGCTTGGGATTCCTTTGATAACTAGAGATACAAGCTGTTACAAAACTTATTTTCCAAAGTTACAATTAATCACGCCCTAATAAAGATGGTTGGCTGTTCCACTGCTCAATGACGATTATAATTCCATCTCTAAACCCTTGCTTTTAGACAGCTCTAGTTGCTTATGGTTTTCAATAGCTTTACTTTGAATTTTTTGAATCTCCTTACATGGGAAATATTCATGAGTACGTGTTTTAGTTACATAATCTAAAAACTTTATAGTGCAGTCAAATTTCTTACTATCTAAAGTAATAGTCTTCCCAGCATCTAATATAGCAACTTTATTAGTGATAGAATTGATATATTTTGCTTGATAGCTTTTTAATAAACTTTGATGAGTCTCGTTAAGATCATTAGTAGATTTTAATGCGCTGATAATCCCCGTATGATCATTAGTATTTTTTTCTAAAAACGTTACAAACTTACTTAACTTATCAAAATTATCCGTACGCATATTATCATGAGCATTTTTAATAGAATTAATTAAATTATCACTATGGCATTCTGGATGCTTTAGTTTACCGTATAATCCAGCTAAAAACTCTTGTTCTTGTTTTATAATGTCAACCACTTTGGCTGGAGTTTTCGCGGTTTGCTTTTGATTACTCAAGTTTAGTAAATGGCTATTAATATGACTTGAGTCCAGCGCAACTTGATTATGCGCTTTATGCTCCCGAATAATTTTATCAAGAGTTTGATAAGTCGCCTTAAGATCGGTTGTATTCCTCAATTTTTGAAGTAACGTTTCTTGGGTTTCAGCGCCAGTTTCTAAAGATTTTTGTACTATAGCCTCCAATTTGTTAAAATCTTTATTTTCACGCTGAGTATAAGCCAACTCTACTTTAGACATTAGCTCTTTATTACTAGAAAAATATTTTATATTCCCGTGTAAATCAGCAAGCAAATTTTGCTCTTTTTTTATTTCTGCTAATGCCAATTCAGGTGATGTAGAACTCAACCTTACTTCTGCTTGTTTTTCTGGTTGTCTAAATTGTTTTTTAATAGCAACGGCCGTTTCTAATGCTTTATGCGTTACGACAGTGTTTATCGAAAATGACATGTCGCGATAGACACTCATTGTTGATGCTTCATGTTCTTTCAGTAAGTTATCGGCTAAAGAAAATACTTTATTTAATATCTCAGGCTGTGTTGCAGCAATTTCAGCAGCTTGTAATTTTGAGTATAAGGCGTGATTAGATCGATATTTATCAATCGGTAGATTTAGCGATTCGTAAGTTTCTTTTAAAAATCTTTGTTCCAATACTAGTATTGGTTTAAGTTTTTCTGGTTCATAACTAGATTTTTTCTGTCTATTAAAATCACGAAGATGCGTATTTAGATATTCGTCCAAGTGGCTATCTCTAATTTTTGTACAAAAACTATTAGCCTCCTCATCGCTCATACCTATCATTGCTTTGGTGGCATTAGCTTCACTTAAAGCATATCCAAAATGCTTTGCCTCAAGCAGTATATCCTTATTTTGTTTATAGCAATTAGCAGCAAATTCTAAGGATTTCCTACTTTGTTCAAGAGCAATCGTGCCTTTATTACCGCCATGACGATAGGCTTCAACTATAGTTTTTTCAGGCAAATTGTATTT
>CAITDW010000215.1 GCA_903891235.1 uncultured Candidatus Saccharibacteria bacterium | reverse complement strand
CGGCATACCCATTGATGGGCGTTCCTCAGGAGGAAAAGCTATTTTAACACTTATCGTCAATCAACTAAATGATCTCAAAAAAACTGCAGCTTTCACTCCTGAAATTGCACGATGTGTAAGAAAAGTATACGGCTTTTGTTTGAGAAATAGTGCTCTGTCCGGTATGACTGCTAATGTAGAATTTTGAGGCTTTCTTATTTATAAAGATTTTTCTACGTGCGGGCAAAAGTTATGATTAGATTACTAAAGAACTATCGGTAAGCAAAAAGACAGTAGACGATATCAAAAAATCTCTACCATCTCTTAACTTACAACTAGCATTGAAAAAATCTTAGATACAAGGTTTACGCTTAGACCTCGAGGGAGACAAATGAGTTTTGCTGGTTCATCAACTAACTTCTTTGAAACTGGTCATTGGTTTATGTTGTTGACTGTTGGTGACGGGCGATAGATAATATAGTAAATACGTTTTATAATTTATGTAGCTTATATGTTAACTTGTCTAGATGTTGCAAATTATTTTTTATCATTGAAGGATTATAACGATCTAACTAATCTAAAAATCCAGAAGATGGTTTATTATGCTTATGGGCTGAATCTGGCTTTGCACGAAGATCGGTTGTTTAATGAAAAAATAGAAGCTTGGGACTATGGCCCTGTAGTACCTGAGTTATATCAAGCATTTAAAAAATATAAAGACCGACCTGTCCCGATACCGGAAAACTTTAGCTTAAGTAATGTCGGTAATAAAGCAAAATTATTAGATGATGTATATATGAAGTATGGAGTATATAGTGCAAGTAATTTATGTGATTTAACTCATATAACATCAACTCCATGGGACATTGTGTATCATGATGAATCAACCAATTACCTAATTAACGATCAACTAATCAGTGTATATTTTTTAGAGCTTTTGGAAGTATTAAAATCAAATAAAGATATAAATCAATTTAAGGCCGCAGAAATGCTATCATCCGATGAGGCTTTAAGCGAAACAATGTATGTCTTATCCCATCCACAAGATGCACAGAAATTAGCAGATGCTTTAGAACGTTCTGCAAAAGGTGAAACAATACAGTTTGATTGGAGAAATGCAGGTTAACTGGGACGTTCAAGCTGAACAAGATTATAAATTCTTTCTAAAAAAAGATAGAAGAGCTATTGAAAAAATTAAAAAACTATTGGAATCATTAGAAGAGAAATATGATCAAGGTATCGGTAAACCTGAGCGACTAAAAGGATACAAAGAAAGGTTGATATATTCTAGACGTATTGACGAGAAAAACCGTATAATATACGAAGTAATACAAGATAAAAATAAGCAAGTTCTATCTATAACAATCTTAGGTTTAAAAGGGCATTACAATAATAAATAAAAACAAAGTTATCGTAAGCATGCCTAAAAAAACGACAAACCACACTAAGAACTCATTGTGAGTTTTGAATTTAAATTTTAGCATTAATTTACAATTTGTTACGGGTCAAAACCACTTCGGTTATTGTTTGATCCTAAATTCATTTTATTGGGGTTATATTAGTCCAATTCCTCATTTTGAAATCCATTAAAAAACCCCTTGTATCCCAATCTTTTACAGGCAAAAACCTTGCATTTAGAGGTGTAAAATGCTATACTATTCATAGTTATTTTAAGAAATAAAATTGATCTAAAAAACATTAATATGGGTGTCGGGAGTAAAGCAAAAAAAAGACGTGTGCCGCTTAAAGAAACCAGTGCTGCAGAAATAGATGATTTGCGTAGCACTAATGAACCTTCACCTGAAATTATTGGTGCTGCGCAAACCGATATAAGCGATGAGTTAATAGACGATATCGGTGCTTCACAAGATGAGGGCATTAATTTAGAAGAAGAGCTCTTATCTAGACTAGATAATGAAAAAATTGAGGAATCTCAACCCTTTAATAGCGATATCTCAAGTAGCATTCCAGAAAAGGTGCTTGAGAAAATAGCTGCTTATTTAGAAGAAGTAACTTCGGAGGATATAAAATCTAGGCAACCTTGGCTTGATATCATCAATAAAACAAAACCGTTCTTGGGTTTTGGTCTTGAAGAAGCAAGTAATAAGATAAACGCAACAATTAACGCTTCTACAGTTAATAATGATCAAATAAAAACATTTGATACCACCTTTTCTACCGCATTACTTCGCTTGTGGGCGCTACTTCGTTCAGAGTTGTTGCCTTCTGCCGGTCCATGTGGATTTAAAACCGATAGTAATAATACGGAAAGCTATGAGTTACAAGGTGAGATAACTAAAGATGCGCTCAATGAATATCTAACAATAGAGGATAAAGGATTTTACCCTGATTATGATCGATTTTTACTTTATCTATTGTTGTACGGCTGTGTTTTTCGCAAAGTATATTATGATTCTATAACTAAAAAACCGATAAGCAGGTTTATTATCCCTGAAGATTTTTTAGTAGATAATAATTGTAGCAGCATATTAGAGTCTAATCGTCTTACTCATATTAGATATCTTTCAAAGAGAGAGATCTTACTTAATATGCAAGACGGAACATTTAGATCGGTTGAGCTTGATTATTTAAAATCAACAAATAACGTTGTAGATACAGAAGAAAATAATGATCTTAAAGAAGATGACGTAAATAGCGGTGTTGATATATCGGCTTATAGTACATTATCACGCTTTAAATTCTATGAGACTCACGAGTATTTAGATTTGAATGAGTTTTTTGATTCTAGTGATACATGGGAACTTGATAGTAATTCGTTACCGTCACCTTATGTAATAACTAGATGCGGTCTAACTAATAAGATAGTGAGTATTATACCGAACTGGCAAGAAGACGACCCTACTCGCACTCGGATTAATTGTTTTGTTCACTATAATCTTTTTCCCGGGTTTGATATATACGGCTTAGGACTTGCTCAAGTTTTGGGTAGTAATGCCATGAGTTTAACTTGTATGCAAAGAATGGCAATTGATG
>CAITDW010000214.1 GCA_903891235.1 uncultured Candidatus Saccharibacteria bacterium | reverse complement strand
ATTAGGCGATCAAGTCATCAGACATGCAATGGTAAAAGTAAGAATGGAGAAATAATATGTCAAAAATTATAGGAATCGATTTAGGAACAACTAACTCAGCTATGGCAGTAATGCAGGCTGGAAAGAGTGAGATAATTGCCAACTCGGAAGGAGCAAGAACAACTCCTAGTGTTGTAGCGGTTAATAAGAACAAGGAAAGATTAGCTGGGCAGGTCGCAAGACGTCAGCAGGTAACTAATTCTAGCAATACAATTTATGAAGTTAAGAGATTAATTGGACGCAGATTCGAAGATAAAGAAGTTCAGCGTGATCTAAAGCTAATGGGTTATGAAATTGTTAAGAGTGGCCAGGGTGTTAAGGCTAAAATGGGAGATAAAGAGTATAGTCCTGAAGAAATTAGCGCTATGATCTTGTCTAAACTAAAAGCCGATGCAGAAAGTTTCCTTGGAGATAAAGTTACTGAAGCAGTTATTACTGTTCCAGCATATTTTGATGACTCTCAAAGACAAGCCACGAAAGATGCTGGTAAAATTGCCGGACTAGAAGTTAAAAGAATTATTAACGAACCAACAGCCGCAGCTCTAGCTTATGGTCTGGATAAAGCTAACAAAAAAGATGAAAAGATAGCTGTTTATGACCTTGGTGGAGGTACTTTCGACGTTTCTATCTTAGAACTTGGTGACGGAGTTTTCGAGGTTAAGTCAACTAATGGTGATACACACTTAGGTGGTGCTGACTTCGATAGAATCATCCTTAATTATTTAGCTGATGAATTCAAAAAAGAAAGTGGCATAGACATCGCAGAAGATAAAGCTGCTATGCAAAGACTAAGAGACGAAGCTGAAAAAGCTAAGATTGAACTATCAACAACTAACGAAATAGATATCAACCTACCATTCCTAACTGCTGATGCAGATGGTCCAAAGCATTTCGAGCATAAGCTAACCAGAGCTAAATTAGAACAATTAGTCTCCACACTTATAGATAAAACTGCTGAGCCATGCGAAAAAGCATTGAAAGACGCTGGACTTAAAGCTAGTGACATTGATGCGGTAGTATTGGTCGGTGGAATGACTAGAATGCCAGCTGTTCAAGATAAAGTAAATTCAATCTTTGGCAAGGAACCAATGAAGGGCGTTAACCCTGATGAGGTAGTCGCTATTGGAGCAGCCATACAAGCCGGTGTGCTGCAAGGAGATGTTAAGGATGTTCTATTATTAGATGTGACACCACTAAGTCTAGGAATCGAAACTATGGGTAGTGTTATGACTAAGCTAATCGACCGAAACACAACAATTCCATCATCTAAAAGTGAAGTCTTTTCAACTGCTGCAGATAATCAATCTCAAGTAGAGGTTCATGTCTTACAAGGAGAACGTGGAATGGCTGCAGATAACAAATCACTTGGTAGATTCGTACTTGATGGCATTCCTAATGCGCCAAGAGGAGTTCCTCAAATTGAAGTAACCTTCAATATTGATGCCAATGGTATCTTGAATGTCACAGCTAAGGATAAGGGTACTGGAAAAGAACAAAGTATCACTATCCAAGGTAGTGGTAACCTGGATAAAACAGAAGTTGAGAAAATGGCTAAGGATGCTGAAGCACACGCCGAAGAAGACAAGAAGAAAAAAGATGCTATTGAAGTTAAGAATAACTTAGACAATGCAATTTATCAGGCAGAAAAAATGAAATCCGACAATAAGGATAAGATATCTGAAGAAGATAAAAAGACAATTGAAGATGCAATTGAAGATGCTAAAAAGATTGCCTCAAAAGAAGACGCTTCTAAAGAAGAATTAGAAGATGCAGCGAAATCTTTGAATGATAAAATCATGCCAATAGGTGCTAAGATGTATGAACAATCAAATGATGATTCAAATGACAAAGACGAAAAAGAAACCGTAGAAGGTGAAGTCGTTGATGAAGATAAACAAAAAGACGAAAAAGAAGACAAGAAATCTAAAAAATAATATTAATTTACTTTAGGGAATAACAATGGCAAAACGAGATTATTACGAAGTCTTGGGAGTTGGTAAGAACGCGAGCGCTGATGAAATCAAAAAAGGCTTTCGTCGTTTAGCCATTGAGCACCATCCAGACAGAGGAGGTGACGAAGAAAAGTTTAAAGAACTTAATGAGGCTTATGAAGTCCTCAAGGACGACAGTAAGAGACAACGCTATGATCAGTTTGGTCATGCTGGTGTAGGCTCTAGTGCCTCGAGTGATGGCAATCCTTTTTCTGGATTTGGTGGTAATGGCCAGAATGTAAACTTTGATTTTGGTGATCTGGGTTTGGGCGATATATTCGAAAGTTTCTTTGGTGGTGGTCGCCCCGGTCAACAACAGCAAAGACAAAATAGAGGACGAGATCTAGAAACATCGATAGAGGTTTCTTTTGAAGATGCAATTTTTGGAACAGACAAGGATATTAATATAACTGCACAGGATAATTGTTCTCACTGTCATGGCAGTCGCACTGAACCAGGTTATGAATTAAAGCAATGCGATACATGTCATGGTAGTGGTCAGGTTGTAACTGCCACTAGAACAATATTCGGCAATATTCAACAAGCCGCGATTTGCCCTAAGTGTCTTGGTAGTGGTCAAATTCCAGAAAAAAACTGTTCTGTATGTAAAGGCAAAGGAACTGAGAAAAATAGCCAATCAATTAAGCTAAAGATTCCAGCAGGGATTGATGACGGCGCAACTATTAGGCTAAGACAGCACGGTGAGGCCATAACTGGCGGAGAGAAGGGCGATCTCTATGTAGTTGTTAGGGTTAAGGCAGATAAAAGGTTTACTCGCGAGGGTGACTTAATACTAAGCAAGGAGCATATATCCATGGTAGATGCAGCCCTTGGAACAAATATTGAAGTTGAAACCGTTGATGGACTGATTACAATGAAGATTCCGGGAGGAACACAGAGTGGTACTGATTTTCGACTATCTAATCATGGCGTGCCACATATTAATGGAAACTCTAGGGGATCACATATCGTTACGATTATTGTTGATACGCCTACGAAATTAAACCGTAAACAAAAATCAATCCTCCAAGACTTCAAAAACAACTAATCTTTTATTACGCCTTAACAGGTAGTATAATATTAAAGCACAAACATAACCTTTAATATTTAAAATGATTAATAAATTCAAGAAAGATGAAAACGGATTAATACCTCTATTAATTGTGCTACTTTTTATTATTTTAGCAATAATATATGTTGCATTCATGAGAGTTACTAAAGCACATCATTAAGCTTGTAAAAAGTATAACAAAATGATATAATATGGATATGATAACCAGGCCAAACATTGCTGTCATTGGACCAAAGGAATTGGTTGCTTTTCCTCGCCTAAATTTATACGATATTCCATCCAAGGTAGATACTGGCGCAGATAGCTCTGCTATATGGGTTAGTGATATTAGCGTTTCTAAAAAAGGCTTAACTTTTGTTTTATTTGGTCCAGAAAGCCACCTTTATACAGGTGATAAAATTACTGTCGAAACCTATGAAACAACTATGGTCAAAAATTCATCGGGCGTAAAAGAAAACCGATATAAAATTCGTTTAGTTGTTCTTGTTAGCGGAAGAAAAATTCGAGCATGGTTCACCCTTTCTGATAGAAGCACTATGAAATATCCAGTTTTGCTCGGTAGAAAGTTGCTCAATAACAAATTTGTTGTT
>CAITDW010000213.1 GCA_903891235.1 uncultured Candidatus Saccharibacteria bacterium | reverse complement strand
ACTAATATTGCACAAAACGCTTCTCAAACTATGACAGCTATTGAGAAACTACAACAAGACCAAGGTACTGTTACTGCTGGACAAATTGCTGCTTATCAAAACGCATATTCAAATTATGTTACTGCCCAAGCCGCAGCATCTCAAGCTGCATCAGCTGCTTTACTTAATAAATCAACAGCTAATGCACAAAACTACAAACTTATGCAAGATGCTATTGGTGGGAAACCAAACGCTACTAATGCACAAATTGCTGCAGCAACTGGTATGCCAGAATCAGTAATTGCTGGTATTAGGTCTTACGGTGGCACTCATGCAAGCGGATATAACCCTCAACCATATAGGCCTAGTTCTAATCTTAGTGTTGGCGAAGGTTCAAATCCAGGAACAATTACTCGGGTAATAAGATAAAATGGCAAATTTAACAGTACAACAACTAACTCAAACACCAAATCCTACAATTAATGTAGATTCTAATCAAGTAACACAAGCAAATCAAGGTGCAAATCAAACACCAAATCAAAGTGCAAATCAAGGACAACAACCGTCTTGGTGGGAAAAGCTATTACCTACAGCTGGAGGAGCTATAGGTGGAATACTTGGTGGTTTAGTACCAATTCCAGGTTTAGATGTTGCAACGGGTATAGGTGGAGCCGCAGCAGGTGGTGCTATAGGACAAAAAATAGAAAACATGCTTACGGGTCAAAAACAATCTACTTTGGCTGCAGGTGCTGAAAACGCACTTGGACAAGGTGCTGGAATGGGTCTTGGTTTAGGCGCTAAAACATTATTAGGATCTATTGCTCCAAAAGCGACAGAAGTGGCTTCAAGTACATTACAATCACAATTTAAGTCACCCGTAGATAAATCTGTAGTAGATTATTTTAATGCTTCTGGTGTAAATGATGCTAGACAAATTGGTAAGGCGGTTCCTATAGTTAGTGGTCCAAATGGCGCATATAATAACATGGTTAAAGATACACTTCAACAAGCTGGTCAAAATGGAATTAAAGTAAATATTAGCAACGTAGACAAACAATTGGCAGATTTATTAGCTGGTGAAAATCAAACAGGAGCTACAATATTAAATACCTCTCAAAAAAATAATGTTAATGATTTAGTACAGAGAACTTTATCAAGATTACAACCAGAAACGAGTGGTTTAGCCACCGACAAAACGACTGCTGAAGGTGCACAAAGCTTATTATTTAGTACTCCAGATAAAACCTATGAAGCTTTTACAACTTTAAGAGATGCAGCTAATGCAGCTTATCAGGGTAAAGGTTCTATTACTGGCACGGCACAAAATGCTACAGCAAACGTATTAAGCAAAATGGCTAGTTATTTGAAAGACCAATCTTTTGTTCCAGATGGTATAAATTCGATACCAATAACTGACGAAATGAAATCTACAGTTATTAACAATATTAGTGGATTAAAAGACATCAATCCTGGTTTACATACAGCAGAAGTTAATAATATAACAAATGCCACAAAATTATCTGATCTAAATAATATGCAGAGTAACTGGGTACAAGCATCAAAAGCACTACAAAAAGGAGCAATAACTGGCGCTACTAAAGTTGGAACAACTTCAAGTGATATAGCAGCAGGTTTAGCACCTATAAGTTTTTCTCACCCCCTAATGACCCTGGCTGGTTTAGCTATGAAATCTCCAACAGGGGATAGAGTAGGTACTTCTGTTTTATCTAATCTTGGTTCTACGCTTAACAAAGGAACTAAAGATCAAGCTACGACGGGTATACTTAAATCTTTAGGAATTACGAATAAAAACGCTGGATTGGTAAATAAAATAACACCGTTGGCAACTAGAGCAACAGCTTTAGGAACAGCAAATTTACCAAATGTTGCTGGCAGCGGACAACCAACAGGACAAATAACACAAGGAGCAGGTATGCAAGGAACACAAGGAGCTGGCGGAGCAGGAGCACCTGGTCAAGACGCATTAAATCAACTATATAATCAATTATTGCAACAGGAACAATCAAGTTTTGGTGGTACTCAAACTGGTTCATTAATTAGTGCATTAAATCAATTAGCCCCACAAGTTAATAAACAACAAATAGCAGCCAACGCTATACAACAACTAATGCCAGCTTACCAAAACGCTGGAGGCGCACAGGGACTTCTTGGTGGTTTAGAACAATATGCAACTGGATTAATACCTGGAACTGCTGCAAACGTCTATGGTAATCAGCAACAAGCCACTGCTGGCGCTCTAGGTGGTGCTTTAGGAATAAATGCTCAACAAGCTGGTGGACTTTTACCTTCTCTTATGTCAAATCAACGAACAGCCAATCCGCAAATTACTGCACTACAAAATCTACTCAGTATGTATGGTGGTGGACAAGCCGCACCTGTTGCTCAGTAACTAAAGTTTCTCTAGTTCTTCTTGTATTGCTTCTGTTGGTATTTCTCTAACAATTAATATCTTGTCTTCTTTTTCTAAGTCTATTTCAAATACTAGGTTCTGTTCTTCTGGGTATCCAAACCTGTTATTGCAAACTTCATAAAGAAAGCCTGAGATTATCTTGTCTTTATATACATTAAACTGACATGAGATGTTAACTAATTTAATGTAGTTATATTCTCTTTCGCTTAATTCGTGCATTTTTCCTTGTGATTCTTGGTCGGCTTTTTTAATCTTGCCCATTATAGCTCCTTATAGTTTTTTTAAGTCCTGATCGCTTGGTAAGAAATTATACACCTCTTTACTCTCCATTGGAAAAGCTTGAATAAAGTCTTCATTAACACTTCCATCTCTTTTGAATGGCTGAACTATATCTCTTGAATGGTCGTTTCTCTGCATGTTGTGATCGTGCTGTTTAAAGGTAGCATTATATCTACCTGTCATTTTACCGACATCTGGTGTGCCCTTATGATAAACCCCGTCAAGTATATAACCCATTATCTTGGCTTTACTGTTACATTAAGCTGTTGTTCTCTAAGTCGTTCTGATTCTTCCCATTCGAGCATTTGAGGAGTTTTAGGTTCTACTACACCAACTTCACCATCTTGATTGATTCTATTGATGTTGCCACCATTATAACTTCCAGATGTAACGCCAATTTCAGGCTCTGGTTCATTAATCTTTTTTTCTAGTTTCTTTATGTGAGATATTAAATCTTTATAGATATAACCAACAACTGTGCCTATAAGACCAAAGATTATAATCTCTATAAGAGTTTTCATGTTAGTCGGACTTCATTTCCCTATCTCGATAGGTTATAGCAACTGATGTTGTTACAAGAGTAGATACTACACTGACGGCATTTCTGACAGTTTCCTTAACTACTTCTGCTGGGTCAATAATTCCTGCTTTAAGTAAGTCTACTGGTTTGCTGGCATCTTTTCTTAAATCAAAGCCATGCCAAGGTTTAGAATTCATAAGCTCATATAAAGCCCCCTCAGGGTTAAAACCTGCATTCTCGACCAATGTCTTAAATGGTGCTTCAAATGCCTCTTGGAAGTCAGCTGTGTTCATTCTAGCTAGTGTTGTGCCACCACCTGGAACTATGCCATCACGAATAGCGGCTTGAGTGCTAGCAATAGCGTCTTCTACTCTTAATTGTACTTCACCACGTTCTACCTGTGTTGGAGCGCCAACTTTAATAATAGCTACTTTACCAGTTAAAGCACTTAATCGTTTCTTTATTTCTTCTTTATCCACAAGTGATTCAGCTTCTTCTAGTTGGATTCTAAGGTCTTCAGCTCGCATAACTATATCTTCTTCTGCTCCCTCACCTTTCATAATGGT
>CAITDW010000212.1 GCA_903891235.1 uncultured Candidatus Saccharibacteria bacterium | reverse complement strand
GCGTTGTTTACATCTGTTTGTACTTGTCCTTGGTTCATAAAATAAAAAAAACCCTCCTTGAGGGCTGGGTTAGTTGCCTAATAGTTTACATTATACACTTTAGCATATTGTTTGTAAAAACTAAAATGGGTAAGTATAAAGGTGGCCGTATATATTAATTCTAAAACTACTAAACGTATAATTAAAATTAACCGTGTTACAAAAATTATAATAAATATTTCTTCCAGTTGGTGAAGAACCTACATAAAGATTTAAAACCCAGCTGTTAGTAGAATCGTAGAAATATCCTGAACCAAACAACGGAAACCACTTACTAGCTAAATCACCAGCTGCATCAGGAAAATTAACCAGTAATGAACTAATTAAATTTGGGTCTGGAAGAGTTAAAGTTATTATCCCGTATGTGTTACTGGTGTTTGTAACGGAATTAGGGCTACCATGTAAAATACCTGAAATTGAAGCTTGCGCACTTATTGTACCCATGTTTTGTAACCCTGGTAAAAAAGATGCTCCTGCTATTTTAGAAGTTTGCATTAATTATCTCCATAAATTCTATATAAAATATATTTGTTATCTAATGGAAATATATAAAAATATACTCTAGTTGAATCAATCGCTACTCCATAAAAACTTAAGTGTCCAGCACTGCCCCAATGATTTGCCTGTATTTCTATTGTATTGGAAGTGTCAAAACCCCATATAAACATATCTGGTATAGTGTTTTGATTATGATAAATGGTAGTGGCACCTGTTCCCACATAAGAATCAGCAGCAATGCGTCTATAAGTAGCATTTGGCAATGGAGTTTTTCCTTTTTTGCTGCTAGAATAAGCAACTTTTTGACCCAACGTATAACCAGTGTAACTGCTTGGATCATACCAAGCCATTAATGCTATATTTATTGTGAGTGCTATCGTGTTAGTTCCAGTTAGATTATTGAGTGCTACCGCAAAAGTTAAAGTACCAGTCGAATCTACGATTGGTTGGACTACAACCGTAGGCAAATTTCCAGGGTAAGAACCATAACTACCAGCAGTAATAAAACCAAAATCATTTGTAGCTGGGGTGCCACCATTTATGCTAGCCGTAAAATTACCTATTGGATATGCATATTGATTGATGGTTGTAGCTGGTCCAGCCCTAGTAACTGAACCGCTGGAAGTTGTAAATGTATCTGTAAATGTTGTTGAATACAAAATTCTATCATAACTATATTTAGGTATTTTAATAGTTTGAGTAGCGGGCTGACTATAACTTACGGCTGGTGTCTGTGTTCCTAAATCATTAGGAATACCATAAACTGTGCCCCCAGCTCCCAATATGTCCCAATCATTTAAAGTATTATTAGGTGAATAAAATGTATCTAAATCAACAGCACCGCTTATTCCTGCTACCGTTCCAGAACTTGAATATTGCAATATTCTGTAATTCGGAGCGGGTAATCCTCCCCAAGTTGCGTTTGCGTTGCCAGTTGTTTGTGAAAAATCGGTTGAAGATAAACTGTAATTTGCCATCCAGAATGGAGCTATTGGATTAGTTGTATTCCATAATGAAGCTGAAACAGTAGGAGAAAGTTGACTCATATATACAAAAGGATAAAATCCCACAGAAGCTTGAACAGTAGTCAAAAATAAATAAGCCCATGTATCGTTCGGAGGAGTTCCTCCAACGTGATTTTCAATATCTAATACCAATATTTCTCCATGATTAAGTGTGCCCACTATTGAAAGAAAACTATTAGCTGCGGTTATTGCATTAGCGGTGCCTTCTCCAAAATAGTAATAACCTATTCTGAGGCCAGATTGAGCCCTTGCTCCAGCTTGATTTGTAGCAAAATTGCCATCTGTGTAATAACCCGAATCAGCACCTCCAGCTTTAATAATTACAAAATCATTTGCTGCGGCATAGGTTGCCCAATTAATACTGCCTTGATAAACAGAAACATCTGTACCAGTATAATATGTTGCCACTAGTACGCTCCAGAAACTGAATTTCCAGGTGTTGCTACTGCCCAACCGTAAGTTCCATCGGGAAGAAGCCCTACTTGCATAACATTATTACCCGATGCGTCATACCAATACCAAGTAGCACCCACCATTTCAAAAAGTACGTTGCCATTTGCATCTACGGTGTTCATACCCAAATTACCGTCAGCTAAATCGCCAAAATTAATTGTACCCGTATTGGCTGGAACAGATATACCATAACCACCTGAAGCGAGCTTGCCTATTTCCATTGCTGTACCATTGTTACTGTAATAGGTTTGAGTGCTGTAATCGTTTTTATATATTAAATCATTGTCAGCAGCATTGTAAACGTTTTTACCCTGTTTACTTACTTTTTGACCGAAGAATTGATTATTGTTTCCGTCTGGTATTGCTATTCCCATAATACCTCCTATGGTGTTTGTTGATTACCCATCATTGAACGTGGGGTGCCAGTAGAATCATTAACTGACTGAGTAGATGATATAACTTGTTGACCTGTATTGCTACCCGCCATAGTGTTTCCAGGTGATACATTAGGGTTGCTTGCTTGCTGATTGTAAAGTAAAGCTTCAAGAGATAAATAAGGTACTGTTGGAAAGCCACTGCCTACTTCGCCTGGACTTGGTGGTTGAATCATAAAATCAGCACTTCCAAAGGTTGTTGTATACATAGTGAACATCATTGAACGATTTGGTGCATT
>CAITDW010000211.1 GCA_903891235.1 uncultured Candidatus Saccharibacteria bacterium | reverse complement strand
TTCAAAAAAGGTTATAGATAAGATTAGATTTAATAAATCATTATCTTATTCAGAAGATCTAGTATTCCTGATTGAAGCCATGCTTAATTCAAAAAAGATTGTTATTAATTCAGAGCTTCTATATTTTTACGTACAGCGAAAAGGTAGTGCGATAAATTCAGAGTTCAGTCACAAGAGGATGGATTCTCTCAAGGCTGCACAATCAATCTTAGAAATGTCAAAAAATAATAAAACCCTAATACCCGAAAAAGCCACTGAAAGTTTTGTTTTTACCACTGCCATTAGTCTTTTGCTGGTAGATTCAATAGATAAGGATGAATTTAGGCCAGAATATAATGAGTGTAGAGACGTTATAAAAAAATATAACAAGAAGGTTCTATTTGACAATAACTCTAGAAATATTGTGAGATTATATGCACTTATATCTATTTTTAGCATAGATTTGCTTTTAGCCTTTTATAAGACTAAATTTTTAATAGCTTCAAAAATCAGAACATTTGCCAAGGGGCATCTATGAGAACTAAAAATAGTTTTAATAATTTAGTGATTTCTATATCACTTAGTATCGTTACTATGCTTCTAGGTCTAATAGCTCAGAAAGTTTTTATTCATGTTCTGGGTACTGAATATCTTGGACTTAATAGTCTATTTTCCAGTCTTATATCTATTCTTGCATTACTTGAACTAGGTATTGGTACTTCTGTTTATTATCATCTATATAAGCCATTAGCTGAAGGTAACACTTCTAAAATTAAATCAATTCTTAAGTTCTACAAAAAGAGTTACCGTATTATATCTGCTATTGTATTTCTAGTTGGGCTGGCAGTAATCCCGTTCTTGGGTCTTGTTGTTGGTAAGACTAATATTAAAGATAATATTGATTTAATCTATATCCTATTTCTAATTAAAGTCTTATGTGACTATATACTCACATATAAAAGATCAATCCTCTATGCTGATCAAAAAAACTCAATAATAAGTCTAGTTCATATTGGATATTTTATAACTACTAACGTAGCTCAGATAATACTCTTACTTTTAACTCGAAACTATTATCTATATCTACTAATCGCCATAGCAGTTCAGCTGATTGAGAGCTTAGTGCTTATTACTATAGCCAACCGTAAGTATCCATACATTAAAGAAATAGATATTGAGCCGATTGACGACTTCACTAGAAAAGACATATTCATTAAAGTAAAAGCATCTGCCTATCACAAAGTAGGGGAGTTCATTGTTATTGGCACAGACAATATAATCATATCGGTATTCTTAGGTATCGCTATAGTTGGTAAGTATAGTAACTATGCCCTAGTAGTGGCTGGAATAGTTATGTTAATTGGACAAGCATTCTCAGTTATAACAGCGAGTATAGGTAATCTTCTAGTTGCTAAAAATGTTAATAAATCTTTCGAAGTATACAAAAAACTTAGACTTGCTAACTTCTGGCTGAGTACCTTTGCAGCAACATCATTCTTAGTTATCATGAATAGTTTCGTGGATATCTGGGTAGGCAGTAAATACATACTAGGTATTGGCGTATTATTAGCAGTTACAATTAATCTTTACTCAACTCTTATGAGAAGCTCAATTGGTAACTTCAAAAACGCAGCCGCAATTTATCATGAGGACAGGCACGTACCAATAATAGAATCAATTGTTAATATAGTGCTAGCAATCATATTTGTACACTTCTTAGGTCTTGCGGGAGTAATACTGGCAACTATTATCAGCACTCTATTGCTACATCTATATAGCTATCCTAAATTCGTCTATAGGCGACTATTCCAACGCTCATATTCTGAATACTACAATGAGTTTATTAAATATCTTGTTTTAGCTATTATTATTGCAAGTATTACTTTTGGAATATCTAGACTGATTACAATAGATAATAAATACTTACTGTTTATTACAAACGTATTTATCTGCTTACTGGTGCCAAACATAATTCTGTTTGCTATATACAGAAAGAACAATGACTTTCAATATTTCATTAATCTAGGCAAAAAAATAATTAGATAGTTATCCATAAAATCAATAATATATATACAAAGCTAGATAATACTTATGCTATTATCTTGTTATGAATAAAAAAACATTAAAATTATTATCTTCATCACTAGCTATAGCAAGTCTTGTCTTTATATCACTACCAATCAAAGCTCACGCCCAAACCAATCAAATCACAGTTACAACTAGTCAGGGATGTATTGCAAGTGTTAGCCCAAGCACAATTAGTATTTTAAGTGGATCAAGTCTAAATTTATCAGTATTCAATGGCAATACTACAAACGATATATCTGTCTCTGGAGCAGCCTCAGGTAATATTGGCTATGATTCTAAAACACAAGGGGCATATCCAAGTATCTTGAACCTTTCTTTGGGAGCCATTACTCAAACTAAAACCATAAACTTTACTCCTTTTCCCGACCCTGACACAGCTATAGTATCTGATTATTGCACTGGCAACGGCAACCCAGCAACCCTAACGATTACTCCGTACACTCCAGCTCCAGTAACAGCGCCAACTACAACACCAGTTCCTAAATCAACATCTGGAAGCACAGGTAGTAGTCCAGCACCAACTACAACTGCGCCCTCGACCACTACACCAATTACCACTACGCCAGTTAAACCGTCAACTCCAAATGCCTCAAATGGAAACGTACAATCCCAAAGCACTTCGACTCAACAAAAACCAAAGAATAACTATAACTGGATGTACGTCTTTATGATAATCCCAATAGCTATGATCGTACTCGGTGTATATATAATACGTAAAGCAATAAAAGGCTCTGAACTTGAAAAGGCTACAAAGAATAATAAGAAACCGAAGAAATAAATTAGTTCTAAATTAAACTGATATTTGTAAAACTTTTTGCTAATTGGACTAATAACATCATAATTACGCAATATACGAGCTCATTATCAAATGTCTTACGGAGAATTAATATATGAAGCCTAAGAAATGGAAAGTTATCTCGAAAAATTTGATACTTGACCAT
>CAITDW010000210.1 GCA_903891235.1 uncultured Candidatus Saccharibacteria bacterium | reverse complement strand
TTGATTTTTACAAAAGTTCGATTTATGCACAGCACCGACTCTTTATCAACAGTTTAAGACATTTTCCTTGAACGGGGATCTAGGCAATGTATATTCAATATACTTATCTATATATCCAAAATATGGTGTGTTCGGAGTCTTTATTATATTATTGTTATATGGCGCCTGGGCAAGCTATCACCATGCAAGAAGGCATTATTCATTTTGGCACCTTCTAATTGCAAGTCTACTTTTCTCAGCAATTCTAATATCGACTTTTAATGATTCCTTCGGACCTAATATTTATTTTTTCATAAAGCTCTATATTTGCAACTTGGCGATTAGCTATGCATTCGAAAAGGCATAGCTTAGTTGCCCTTACTCAGGGCGCTGATGTGCCTAGCACTCGGTTTAGATGGGCGCAATATACCGAATATTTATCAACTTCAGGCTTTGATGTTTCAGAGTTCCCCAGCTATTTTGGCGCCTATTCGCCAGTAAGCAAAATAAAACGACCAGCATGGCTAGCAGCTGCGATTTTAGAAAATCTCCCTCGTGTATTACGTTCCAATCAATATGACTTGCGGTTCGTTCAACGAAATTTGACTGCCACCCTTTTAACTTGGGAGCCAATACTGCGGCCACCATTTGTTTTCGATGTTGATGACGCAATATTTTTGGGGCAAAGAGGGGCGAGCGCCGACCGTATTGCTCGTTCAGCATCTGTAATTATCTGTGGGAATAGTTTTCTGGCAAATTACTTCACTAAACACGGGAATGTTGAAGTGCTCCCGACTGCTGTCGATACCCAACGTTTTAAGCCTCGATTACTAAGTGCACCTGTTAAGCAAATAATCGGTTGGACGGGTTCATCGTCTGGCTTTAAATATCTGCACAGCATCGAGCCAGCTTTAAAAATCGTGCTGTCTAAGCATTCCAATGCGGTTTTTAAAGTGGTATCGGATAAAAAACCATTTTTCAAATTACTACCCACAAGTCAAGTCTGTTATGAGCCATGGAGTGAAGATCGAGAAGTTGATGTTCTCCATGAGTTTACTGTTGGAATCATGCCGCTAGAGAATGATCTATGGGCGCGTGGAAAATGTAGTTTCAAAATGTTGACATATATGGCTAGTGGCCTGCCAGTCGTTGTCTCACCAGTGGGTATGAATGCGGAGGTTTTGAAACTTGGTATGTGCGGATATGCGGCAAATTCAACTACTGATTGGGTAGAAGCCCTCTCTTCGCTACTGAATGACTCGTTGTTGGTAGATAGGATGGGAGCGGCTGGCCGAAATATTACTGAAACTTTTTTTTCGCGTGCGGTCATTGCTCCTAAATTGACTAAATTACTAAAGGCGCAACTTTGAACTCTAGTAATAAAGTCCACGTATGCCATGTCATTACTGTCTTGGATATTGGTGGTGCTGAGTTGGCACTTAAGCGCCTAGTCCAGTCTCATCCTGGTAAGCTAATTAGTCAGCCCTGATTTATTCATATCTCTATGATTTTATTGTATTTATATCTATTTTCAGATTATAATTTCTCCCGGTTTTGAGTCTATTCCATTGTAGTTCTGCGAGTTTTGGCGATGA
>CAITDW010000209.1 GCA_903891235.1 uncultured Candidatus Saccharibacteria bacterium | reverse complement strand
TTATTGATGATGGTTCTACTGACGATACAAAAAATGTAGTTATCGCCACATCTAAAAAATTACAAATAAATTATCAGTTATTTACCAACCCAATAGCGGTAGATTTCTTGCTAGAGAAAAAGGTATAAATGTGGCGAAATTCCAATATATTTTACTTATTGACTCCAAAGTTCATATTGATATTGATTCGCTCAATTACATTACCGATAAAATATTAATATATCCTGATAAAAAAGTCTGGAATGGACATGTCAATGTTTACAAAAGGGGTAACATTATTGCTCGCTTTATGGACACTGTTACTAATATTGGTTGGCGAAGATATTTTTCAAATCCGAGGGACTGCGACTATGGACTAGAAGACTTTGATTTTTACCCAAAGGGAACTGGGTGTTTTTTAACAACAAAATCAATATTACTTAGCGCCATGAAAGAATTTAAGCTCCAGACCAATGATATTAGGAATTCTTCTGACGATACATTACTTATCAGAATTATTGCTAAAAAGAATAATATCAATCTTTCTCCAAATTTTTCTTGTACTTATTTTGCCAGAAATAAAATAAGACAATTCATACCACATACATATAACAGGGGCAAATTTTTTGTAGATGGGTTTCTTAAGCCTGGCACTAGATTTTATAGACCATTACAGGTGGTTATATTGCTTTCAATTTTCATACCCATTTCAATTATTATTTATCCAGTGATATTTCTCTACTATGTAACAGTTTTATTAGTAATTTGGATATTAGAGTTATTGATAACTTTGTTGCTTGGAATAGACTTCAAAGATGCTTTGTCGTTTTGGCTTTTGACTCCATTATTTAGCCTATTTTATATACTCGGTATTTGGTATGCTGTTATAAATATCTTTAAAGAATGGATCAAAAAATGAGCCTTGAACCAATTGATTACTATGATGGAAAAAAATGGAATATTGATGAGGTAAGACCCATTCTTCAAAGAGAGAAAAAGGCAATCAAGATAATTAATAAATTCACTAAAAAATTCACCAATAAAACAATTTTAGACATAGGTTGTGGCGATGGCCAGTTTCTTGAGGAATTGCACAAGTCAAGAAAAGAAGCAAATCTTATTGGCCTAGATTATTCAAAATATAAATTAAAAAAAGCCAAATTAAGACTGCCTTTCGAATTTAATCAGTGTAACCTCGAAGACGGTATTCCCCTACAAGAATCATCCATTTCTGTTGCTTATTCGGGTGAGGTAATTGAACATATTTATAATCCAGACCTCATGCTAGACGAGATATATAGAGTTTTAAAGAAGAATGGATTACTAGTTATTTCAACACCTAATTTACAGGCTTGGTACAACAGAATTCTTTTTTTGTTTGGTATACAGCCATTATTCTACGAAACATCAACCAAATCATCCTTGATTGGCTCTGGCCTTCTAAAAAGAATCAAAAAAGGTAATATACCCGTAGGTCATTTAAGAGTTTTTAATGTAACAGCTCTTAAAGACATTGTCCAAAGCAGTGGGTTTGAAGTAATAGAAGTTCACGGAGCAATATTCCATTCACTACCAAAGCCCGTCCAGTTAATAGACAGATTATTTAACATTTACCCAAGACTATCATCTAACCTGATTATTGTCGCAAGAAAGACATAAATTCCATGTTACAATAATATAAAATTAAAAGGTATCAAGTCTACTCACTAAAGAGTTTAGAAGTATTTATGAAAAAAATAACTATTAAGCAATACATTTTTGTTACATTTGCAATCCTATTCTATCTTTTTTTCTGCTGGTACTATATGGGCTCAGCTTTTTCAAGTTGTAATACGTCAATAAATGGGTTTGGAGATAGTACTGCTGGACCAATATGGCAAAACAGTCTTAAACCAAATTTGCCTGTTCTTGGAGGTTTAGAAAAGGTTACCAACTATCCTATGGGAGATAATCTTAAATCTCCCATAAACTATTCAGGTTTAACCGAATCAACAATGATTAAAGTATTCTCAAGAGTTGCCGGCCCGGTATGTGGATACAACATTTTTAATATAGTTGGACTTATGTTGAGTGCACTTGTAATGTTTGGTTTTATTTATTATCTAACTAGGAAAAAATGGATTGCTTTAATGTCAGGCTTTGTCGTTACATTCAATCCATTTATTCAATCACAAATTGGCGAACACCCTAGCTATTCTCATGTATGGATATTTATTGCACTTCTTTGGCTTTTTGTTGAATTTATTAAAAGCTACAAACTCATTATTGGCATTCTAATCGCACTTTTGGTGGCATTTAGTTTTTATTTTGATCCATATTTTAGTCTTCTATCTGTGACCATTGTTGTTCCGTGCCTGCTTGTATTAATGGGTTCAATCTATATTAAATACAAAAATGGAAGTCTGAATAAAAATAGCACGTGGAAGATCATGAAAACCTGCTTAATCTCATCTATATTATTTTTGATCTTAATTTTTCCTTTAGTTTTCATCTTTATTTCGCAGAAAAATCAAATTAATGCACAAGTCGGTTCATCAAGGCCAAATCAATATTCTGAGTCTGTTCTTATTCAGAAGTGTAGTAATTTGCCATGGGACTACTTTATACCTGATCCATATAATACTTTTTTGGTTTCTAAGTACGGTAAAAATTATACGAATAATGCAATAAATCTCCATAATTGGTGTACCGCATCAGAGAGCCGAACAGAAATAAGTATCACAGTTATAACGGTTATTACTACAGGTGGCCTTTTGATTATTCTAGATAAAATAAAAAAAAGAAAAAATCAGCTTAATAAAATACTGTTTTATGATCCTAAAACCCTATTGATTACTGTTATATCAGTAGCAATTTTTGCATTATTAATTGGCTTGCCACCTAAATTTGAATCATATCCAACTTTAAGTTATTTAATACTGAAATACTTTAGTATATGGCGAGTTTTTGCTAGAGAATATATGATTGTAACTACCGCAATAACTGTATTATTCGCAATTACGCTGAGTTATTTATCGGCCTTTAAATCTAAATTAACTAAATATATTTTTCCAATTATTTATTTGTTGCTATTCACTTTAATAATTATGGAATATCAGGTAGCTAAACCATTTTCTCCCTACACATTTCACTACAATAAAGATATTCCAACCATATATAAAACCATAAAAGACGATAAAAAAATAAACGCCACCGCTGAGTATCCAATAGAGCAAAATGGGGTAGAAAGTATCTCTTTGGATTACTATTTAACAATGCAGTCATTTGACCGCAAGCCACTTTTCAACTCCATTAATAATCAAATATTTCCTTTACAAAGAGCCTTTAAATCATTGAACGATCCCCAAACTATTTCCGCCCTTAGATATTTAGGTATTAATTACTTAGTAATTCATGGCGTAGATCCAAGAACATTAGTTTCTAATCAACAAATTATCGTCATTCAATCAAATAAAATCAGTTCAGATATTGGACACTTCAGCGATCTCGCTGGAACAATGCTTAGGAATAATAATTTGATTCTAGCATCTATCAAACGCGGACCAATTCAGGATAAAGTTCTAGTAATTGAAGATGGATTGTATAAATCATTTTCCAGTGATCTTTTAAGCTATGACAATCTTGTTAAGGATAGTTTTATTCTAAAAAATGTATCTTTGGCTGACACGAAAAACCATAATATTTCAAAGGTTTGCTTCAATATATTAGATTATCAATCACCACAAACTAATAATACGATTAAGATATCACAGGAAGGTATGAAGCCAATTTATTTTATTGCACACAACGACTATACCCCTATTACATTCGACGCTAAAGAAAATACTCCTATAAAGTTTCAGAACCTAAATAAAAATTGGATGTTTATCAGTCATTTTGGGTGTAGCTAAATATTGTCTATAAAAGTAACTATATTAGAATGAAATAAATCTACAGAAAATTCTTCAGCTGATTCTTTGACAGATATTTCTTTAAAAGTTGCCTTATTGAATTTCATAATTGCCATTTTTAGGCTGTCTACCGACTGATCATCGAAGAATAGTCCATTTACTCCTGGCTTTATGTAATCTAGAGCACCACCACCCTTAAAAGCTATCACAGGCATACCAGATGCTAAAGCCTCTACTGCAACAATACCAAAATCATCTAAGCCTGGAAAAATAAATCCCTTAGAAGTTTCAAAATATTCATTTATTTTTTTATCGCTCAGTCCACTGTAGAATTTAATTTTTGGTCCAGCTATATTCTTTAGATTATTATTTTCTGGGCCATCTCCAATAACATTAAGTTTAATTCCCAACTCATTACAAGCCATAATTGCTAAATCTATTTTTTTATAGGGAGTTTGACGGCCAATAATTAATAATTCATTATTTCTTTTTATATTTTTCCCAGTAAATCTATCTACATCAACAGGTGGGTAGATAACTTTTGAATCTCTGCCGTAGTATTTCTTAATCATATTTTTTGTATGGGATGAATTGGCTATTATATAATCAGGTCTTAAAGCTGCTTTTTTATCCCATCTTCTCATAGGGCCGACAAATAATTTAAGACCAATTTTAGCTATAGGGTTCAATTTGCCAAAACCAGGATTTTTCATATAGTCATCATATCTACTCCAATAGTAGTGCGTTGGAGAGTGACAATAATCTATATGAATAGTATTTTTACCTGTCTTGACACCTTTTGCTTCTGCTCCAGAAGCACTGATTACTAAATCATAATCATCTAGATTAAGATTTGAAAAATATGCTGCTCTTAAAATTGGTAGAAACTTTTTTAGGCTACTTGGGATTTTCTGCATCCAACCAGTTTTTATTATTGTATTTTCAAATAAAGAAATATCTTTCGGATTATACTGAGATGTATAAATAGGAGCTTCTGGAAAAATATTATGAAGTTCAAAGACAACTCTTTCAGCGCCACCAATGCCGGTTATCCAGTCGCAAACAATTGCAACTTTCAATTTATTCAATTCTTTCAAATTAATCCCCACTACTATTAATAACGGTTCTTATCGTCTTAAATAAAATCACAATATCGAACCAAAAAGACCAATTTTGAACATAGTATATATCTAGTTTTCTTCTTTCCTCAAAGCTAATATCTCTTCTTCCTGATACTTGAGCCAATCCAGTTAAACCTGATTTCACACTTAAAATTGTGTGTTTCTTGTGGTATATAGATAGCTCATCTGGAACTAGTGCTCTTGGACCCACTAAACTCAAATCACCCTTTAAAACATTTATAAGTTGAGGGAGTTCATCGAGTGATGTTCTCCTGAGAAACCTACCGAATGTAGTAATTCTTGGATCATTTTTTAGACGATCACCATTTTCTCTGAATACCTCTACTAATGATTCCTTGCCCATTTTTTTAAAAGCATCCTCGGGACTTAGCCCACTATATTTTTGATTCATGGTTCTGAATTTATATACCTGAAATTTTTGATCAAAACGAGTCAATCTAGTTTGTCTAAAAAATATTTGTCCCTTTGAGGTTATTTTAATAAAGATAGCTATAAGAATCGTAAATGGCAAAGTTATAATAATCAGTATAAAACTCAATAATATATCGAATATTCTTTTCGCAACTCTACCCCAACCGAGTAGGGCTGTTTGATGAACTGCAATTACCGGTATTTGTGACCTAAACAACTCCACGTTTATATTCCCAACAAATAATTCATCATTACCAGGAACAAACCTGTACCCAATATGATTAGTCTGAGCAATTTCTAGAATCTGTCTATTTTTATCCTCACTTGTATAAAGTTCTGTTTGAATTATACTGCTAATATTTTTCAAATTAATCTCTTGTACTGCCTGATCAAATGACTGATAATTTTTTATTTTAGGGAATTTGCTGGCAATTTCATCACTAGTAACGATTCCTAGTATGTTATATCCAGTTTTTGTAGAGTCTTTTAGTAAGGATATTAATTCACCAGTAATTGAGGTTTTGCCAATTATTAAAACATTCGTTAGACCTTTTTCGTATACAAAAAGTACTTCCTTAACTACTCTAGATATACTTCTAAAAAGAACGAGTAAAATGAAAGCAAAAATAAATCCATAAATTGGGACTAATTTAGCCGGTAGTATTGGTTGAGTAGACAAATAATTCCAAAAAACAATAAAAAGCATTCCAATAAAGGAACCAACGAATAATCTAGCTATCTCTGAGAATCTTTTCTCATATATATTAGAACTGTACAGTCCAAGTAGCGCGAATATTAAAAGCCAAAAGGGTAGGAGTACGAGAAATACTTTTATATACGTTACTGATTGAATTGGGTTATGAACGACTGTATGAGAAATTGTAACCCTTAGAATATAGGCAAAAGTAAAAGCAATTAAAAGGGCAAAGAAATCACCGATTAATAAAAAGAAATTGTAAATTATTGAGGCGCCATTCTTCATATAAATATTTTCGCTATACATGTAATTGTAACATTTATAAAGAGAAGTCATATAGTCAAAAGTTTTATTAAAAACTATAAACTCATAAGATGAGTACTTTTAAATTTATTGAAACAAAAAATAAAACTCCAAGACTAACTATTTATAAAAAACATTTTTTACTTTTCTTATTGGTTTGGTTATTGTCCAGGATTTACTGTTTGTTATCGTAGTCATTTGAGAAGCAATAATTTCCAACTCGGCTTTCAGTCTATCTACTTCTTTATTGCTTTCATTTAACGCTTTATTGCTTTCATCTAACGCTTTTGCGACTTGGCTATGCTCAGATAGACTAGTATTTAAGTTATCTATCATATTGTTCTTATTTTTAATTATTTCTTTAAGTGACATATTCTTAATATTAGATTGTTTTAATAGTTGCTCTAGATATTTATCGTTATTTTTTACTTTTTGGCTTGATATATTATATTCAGTAAGTTCATTATTCTTGAAGTGGACTTTATTTTTGTCAGCAATTTTATTAAATTCCTTCATTGACTTTTCGCGCGTTAAAGACTTTGGTAAATAGTCTTTAAGTTTATCGTAAACATATCCTTCGTCTTCTACTAATCTTGGAAAAGATAAAAAAACAAATGGAATTTCGGCTTCTGTTAATTTATCTACTAGATAATGAAAACCAAGAGCAAGAATCCTAGCCTGATCTTGTATTCCGAGTGAATAAATAACTCCTCCAGGTGTTGATCCAAAAGAATCCCAGGGATTATTAAAATCCAACATATAATTATTATTACTATATATAGCTTTATTTTCGTTCATCAATCTACTTGATGCGGAATCAAGGAGATCTCGGATAGTAATAATTACTAAATCTATTTTTAGGTTTTTATTATTTAATACCTCGTCAATAAAATGAAAAAGCCATGGACTCTTAATCACATAGGGCTGATTGGACTCTTTTTCATTAATAAATGTTTCAAGTCCAGCGTTAGCGCTCTCAAACCAATCCGAAGAACTACTATACTTATCTGAATAAGCGGTTTCCAGTCCTAAACTAGCAAGATATTTAACTAAAAAACTCGTGCCTGATCTTCCTGTCCCACTAATAAGTATGTGGTGTTTTTGTTGTTTTTTATTCATATATATATTGTATCAGTAGTCTGTTGTTCAATATAATAACATTCAATAGATCATGGTTTGGACTTTCGGGAGTTGCACTGTCATCTAAAGTCTTCGATGACAGCTTTAGACCTAAGATTAAATAATTATTGAACCAAGCTAATTGGAGGCAGGGCTTTAGAAAATGCTTCAGTATAGCTACTGAACCGAGTTGTCTCAGCGGAAGTGCTGCCACAAATTGCTTGTGGGTGTCCGTAGGTAATCTAAAAGTTACTAAATTGTTTTGCCAATGGATCATGGGTGTCTGAAGTTGTGCTTGTAAAGCTATATTGTCCACTAATCTTAGATAGAGCTGCTTAGCTGCAGGCACATGCGACTCCCACCTTTTACTTGCTCAATATATATTATTGATTCGACACTTCAAGTTCATGGAGCTTTTGAATATCACTATTATCTAATGCCATATTTATTCATTATAACAAAAAAGACCACAAATTACTGTGGTCATAATACTTATGCTTGGTTTGTCTACTGGATTACAGGTGGAACAACATAGCTAAAAGCATTTATGAAATGTATTGTAGGCTTAAGACAATTGGACTCATAAATGAACAATAATAAATCGACTAGAGATTCTTAACGTGGACACCGCCTTTTTTTGATAACTCCTTATCAAACGTAACTAAATTATTACCATAAACTTTCGCCTCTGTAGCTGCATAACAATCCACTATAGATAAGTTTTTGTTTGCACTATATAAATCTAGAGACTGGTCTAAAAAATAATCATTATAAGTTAGGTTAGGTAAGCTAAGAAAAGATTTTACTAGTCTTACTATATCCGAACGCTCTATTCCAATTACTCGCTCAAGCACAAAGACTATCTCTACGGCTATAACATCAGTTAAATATACCGTTGTGCTTGTAATGATGTTTTTGGACTTAGCGCTTTGTTCGGGGACATCGTTCAGTAGATATCTAAGAACTATGTTTGTGTCTAAACTATTCATTGTAATCAGCTACCCAGGCTTTTGCCGTAGCCTCTTTTAAAGCTTGGCCCGTTAAGCCCTTTTTATGGTCGGGGATCTTCTTTATTATTTCGTCACGTATCTTTTCAAAATCTGCAATTGTTGTTCCACCGCCAATAACGACCTGATGGTTATTATTTATAGTTAAACTTACTTTTTGTCCTGGGCTAAATCCAAGGGCTTTACGTAACGGGGCTGCGATAGTTATTGTACCTTTGCTTGTAATAGTAGATGTATACTTCATGTAATACATTATATATAACGTATTACGTTGTGTCAATTTCTTACAATAAAATTGAGCATTTTTTCAGGCTCAATTAATAGAAATTATTCTGTATGAAAATCGTTTTTGGTCAAATTGGTGCAACAAGTGGATTATAGTCGAACCATTTTGATCAATTACAAAATAGTCCATACTATTTAGGTATTATGCTCCTATGATATTGCTAATAGCCCTAGCGGTTATATCTAAAATGTATTCCGGAGCTCTTTCGATAAATTGAATCTTTCTGGCAGTTATATCAACACTTCTTATATGAAATGGTAATATGGCACCATTTGTTTTTAGACCATCTAATACTATCTCGTATGGCAAGCCCTTAATCCTGCTGGTTATTGCATATTACTGCTAAATTAGTATGTTTTGCCAGTATTTTTGGTGAAAGAACTATTACTGGTCTTCGACCAGATTTTTCGTGTCCAACTCTTGGGTCAAGAACCATCCAAACTATATCGCCACGTTCTGGGATATAATCCGTTTTAGTCATTAATTATCTCTGCTCCAACGTCAGCTCCCAAGTTTATTTCTCCGTGAACGTTTTCTGGCGTTACTCCTATAAGCATTTTTTCTAAGGTAAGGTCATTATTGGGCTGTAATGGAGTCAACATAATTGAATTACCGTTTAGGCTTACGATAAGTTCTTGATTTAAACTTAGTTTCGCAGCTTTTATGATTTTTTGAGGAAGACGAACACCTGCACTATTACCCCATTTTTGCAAAGATTGTGTCGCTACAGTTTTATTAGTCATATATACATTAATAAAAATCTGTCAATACTTTTTAAGCTAAATACTTGTAAATGTAAAATTGAATAAAACTGCTATAATTCTAAGAATAAACATAATTAATATTTATGCAGAAAAAGATAAAGCAAAAAACTAGTCTTAAGCAAATAATCTACTATCTTATTAGTGGTGGGGCATATTTTGCCACGGGCTATATTGTCTTTTTTATCTGCGATAAGGGATTGCATTTAAATTTATGGTGGGCCAAACTGAGTGCAAATATTGTTGGTTGGATTATTAACTACTTACTGCAAAGATACTGGGTATTTAATAACCAGCACTTATCTTCAAGAAAGATCCAAGTGACTTATCGTTACGCCATAATTACAGGTATAGATTTTGTCATAGATTATTTAATTGTAAAGGAACTTAAAGTAAATGGACTAACTCCATATCTTGGACAGTTTGTTTCAGCTGCATTCTTTACCGTCTGGAATTACTACTGGTATAAGTACTGGGTCTTTCCAAACAAGCCAAAAAAGAGTAAAAAGTAAGTATGGAAGAAAAAACTAGGCCAACTAAAAAACAAAGAGAGCTATTGTCATATATTGAAAAATTCATTCAAGAAAATGGCTATAGCCCAAGCTATAGAGAAATCATGAGTGGGATGAAATATAATTCAGTAGCTACAGTATCCTTGCATGTAAATAATTTAATCAAAAGAGGCCATCTTAGAAAAAGAGATTTTTCAGCAAGATCATTGGAGCTAACCAATCCCACTGGAGATAATAAACTACCTACAAATATGGTTAGCCCAAAAGAAGAAAAATGGCTGATAGAAAAAATTGATCATTATTTTAAGCAAGTAGAACAAGCTACTATTCATGAGATGTCCAAAATAGATGAACTTTATGTACTAGTTGGAACGCTTAGAGTTTTTTCATTAGATGGAGCAGCAAGTAATTTCCTGGAAAGACTGAATAAAATTACTTCCAAAAATACATCTTAGTAATTTTATTGATGAATTCAATAAACCAATTCTTTAAAATGTGTTAATATCAAGTTAATTAACAATTAAAAGCTGGAAATCGGTGTAAATCCGATACTGTGCCGCAACTGTAAATTCTAAAAAAATTTTAGGAAAGTCAGATACAGCTTAAACTAATATCTTTTTCCCGAGCAGGATAATGAATAGGTAAAAAACACCTAATTATCCCTAACAAAGAAAAGATTAGAGGGTAATAACAGGTGTTTTATTATGATCGAGCAAATCAGTCCTGAAATAAAAAATTATTCAGATCAAGATATAAAGTTTTTGAGTGAAGTTGATCATCTAAGCAGACTAAGAAATTACGATGGCAGTTATAGCCAAAAAGATTTAAATGAAATACATGAAAACTTAGTAACTGCTGTCAAAGAAGCTTCAGTTCCTTTTGCGGTATCAACTACCCATCAGGAGTATAGAAATGGATCTTTTTACTGGCTTGATCAGAGACCAGAAGATGTAGCTTTTTCAGGCTATAAATTTCATGAACATGATTCTGCTATTCAAAGAGTAGATATAGAAGTAGAAGAATCTCTTGATGTAAATTTGAATCTTAGGCCAGGCATAATAAAAGTTTTTATCTCACCAAGAATGACTGAAATAGATGCCCCTTATGAAATTGCAAAAAAAGAACATCTAGCAGATGATGATCAAATAAGAATACATTCCTTAAATTTAGATAATGATGGAAATATTATAGGTAAATTTATGCAATCTATTTTAATTAAGGATATTCCACTTAGCGCCTGGGTGGCAATGCTCAATGACCCGAATAATATATTTAAAAAATCATTAAATGTTGTAGACAATGGATCTAGTCTAGAAATTATGAGAATGCACTCTGAGCTAGAAATAGCAGAGGAAGATTTACAAGGTGGAGTTTTAGACATAGCTAAAGAGTCATTAAAATATATGGACCCAATTTCGAGACAAAAAGTCAGTGATCAGTTGGATTTATTTTTAGCAGATCAAGATGAGATACAAAGAAAAACAGAAATCATTGCAACCAGATGGCTAGACTTTGAAATAGAACTTGCACAGAGTCTAGATAGCGGCTATGCTTCAAACGTTATCACCGAATTTATTGCGAGTCTGTCTGGCTCTTGGAATAATCAATTTAATGAAATGATTAAATCAAGGACTGATTACTTAGGAAATTTAAAAATAGACAGGGAATTGTCAGTAGAGCTTGAGAAGGCTAAAAGAAATACACTTTGGGTAAGTGCTGCCGTTAGTAATGGTAATACTAAAATAATTGAACAACTTGGCTTTGAAAATACTTATAAAATTCAACAAAATGAATTTTTAATTAATCAGATGGTTAGTCAGGAAACTATATCTTTTGATGACATCAATAGAATTGGCAACTCAAGCAATAATTTAATAGCGAGCATGAATATATCAATAGGCTCAGGTTGCGGTGGTTCAGTGATGGGATCATTCTTGTTGCAATCAATTGAAGCCTTAAAGAATGGCGATCTTGCTAAAAAAGATTGGGTTTGGACACTAGGTAGATGTATCGTTGGAACGTGTGTCAACAAAGGAGCTTTTGTAAGAGTTGGTCCTTGTAGTGTCTGTGAATCTTGTCAGGTTAGATTCGATAGTTTATCTATATAATTAAACATAAGCTTGACATTACATATTATTTTTATTAAGATAGTTCTACTATTTACAGTAATACTGTTAAGAGATAAAAAGAGGCAATTTAAAAAAATAAAAAAAAGCACAACTATGTTTTTAGTTTAGGGAAGGGCTAATAAAAATGTTAATAAAAATCAAAATATCAAAATCAAAACCAAGTAACGTGATGGTAAGAATTAATAGGCCTGAATGGCGTAAATTTTTAGTCTACTAAAACTTATTTTTTAGTAGGTTGGACTGATTGATTTTTGTCTGTAGAACTTGATGGGGTTGCAGTCGTAGACTTACCTTGTTTTTTGTTAATCTCATTTTGTATATAGGTAGTAAATCCAGCAACAGTATTATTTGGTTGAATTTGTTTTCCATCAAGAATGAATGTTGGAGTAGCTTCATCAAATCCAGTTTTCAAAAAATCATTAACGTCAGCATTAATTGTGTCGTTTACTGCGCTAGATTCTAAATCAGTTTTAAATTTAGTAGTATTAAGACCAATTTGCTTTGCGATTTCAGTAAATGCGGCTGTTGGATCAGATAATTTTTCCCACTGACTTTGAGTGGCATATAATGCATCATGCATTTCCCAGAACTTATTCTGTAAGGAAGCTGCTTCAGCTGCTCTTGCTGCTTCCAGTGCATTTTGATGTATTTGTGTTAATGGTAGGTTTTTAAATTGAAAAGTTATCTGCTGATTAAAAATTGTCGCTATTTGTTTTAAGGTTGGAGCAAATTCACCACAAAATGGACATTGATAGTCTCCATATTCAATCAGAGTAATACCAGATTTTCCTTGACCTTCAATATGTTGACTACCACTTGATTTAGCAACGCTAGTTTTGTCTTTTTTGGACTGATTAAAATAAATACCACCTAGAATTAATGCAACAGCGATTAAAATTAGCCAAAATCTTTTACTCATTTATCTCCTTTTTTCTTTAGCCTCTGTATTATACATATTTTTAGCAATACTTCCAAAAAAGTTGACTAAAGGTTAATATATAAATTAATGATAAGCATTATTTTAGGATTAATTTTTTTAGCTACAGGAACTCTATTGATTGCAACTTTGAGCTCATTTAAGGACTTATCTTTAAATGAGTACAAAAGACGAGCCAGGAGTGGTGGAGTCAGGGTTAGAAAAATATATCAGGTGCTTATCTATGGTAAACAGCTTGATCTTTTTCTATGGCTAATAATTGGCATACTAACGTCCACATCTTTGATTGTTCTTATTGGGCCAATACCTTCATGGCTGATAGTAATTTTGTTTGGACTATATGCTTGCTTTAGCTATGGCTACCTATATCAGAAAAAAACAAAAGTAGGAATATTCTTAGTAAAAATGCTTGCTAGTTTTCTTGCAAAAACTTTAGATATTTTACAACCAGTATTAAGTTATATAGTTCCAATATCCAGCACGAACAATCTTCAACAAAAAATTTATGATGCAGAAGACCTACTAAGCTTCATAGATTCTCAAAAAAAACTTGCTCATAATCGAATAGATGCAAAGGAACTTGATAACTTAATTAATTCACTAATGTTTAATCACTCAATGATCCATAATTTTATGAATCAAATTGAAAAAATGATTACAGTTAATGTGCTCGATTCAATTGGCCCTGTTCTAATGGAGGAATTACATGGCAGTAATAGGCGATTCTTTCCAGTCTATTCAAATAAAAAAAATAATATTGTTGGATCACTAGATTTAGAAAAAATACTCAATATAAAAAAAGGTGGACTTGTAAAAGACTATGTCGACAATAATATATTTTACCTACACACGGACAATACACTTTTAGATGTTTTAAGGGCAATTATTAAAACAAATAACAACTTCTTTTTTGTGATTGATGATAAAGCCAATGTTGTTGGATTTATAAGTGCTGAAGATGTATTTAATCAAATAATTAATTTAGTTGATGATGATAATCAACTAGAATATAGAGATAAAATTGAAATTTCGAAACAATTCCATGAAAAAACTTTAGAAAAAAATGATACAGAGGTGATAGAATAAAAAACATGCAAAGAATTTTATCAAGAGAACTCAATAATCACATCGGTGAGAAAGTACTCATTGAAGGCTGGATTCATAAAAAAAGATTATTGGGTGGACTAACTTTTATAAATGTTCGCGATCGATCTGGTTTAATTCAGATTGTAGTTGATGATAAAAAAGAAGTCGAAAAATTAAGAGGCTTGCAAATTGGCACTATTGTGGCTATTAACGGTAATGTTGTCAAAGAAGAAAGAGCACCAGGTGGAACAGAACTTCATGATGCATCAATTGAAGTTATGGTGCCTGTTCACGATGAACCACCTATAGAAATAGATAAGCCATTATCACATAAATCTGATAATCTAGATACTTTATTCGATAACCGAGTTATTGGTCTTAGAAATCTTAATGAACAGACTATTTTTAAAGTACGTTCACAGCTCTTGAAGCAGATTAGAAATTATCTTTACGATAATGATTTCGTTGAAATTCAATCTCCAAAGATTGTTGCTGGAAATGCCGAAGGGGGAGCTGAAGTTTTTAACTTAGATTATTTTGGCAAAGATGCTAGCTTAGCTCAAAGCCCACAGCTATACAAACAGATGATGGTTGGAGTTTTTGAAAGAGTTTTTGAGATTGGTCCAGCTTTTAGAGCCGAGTTAAGCGCTACAACTAGACATGTATCTGAGGTTACAATGCTCGATATTGAAATGGGCTTTTTAAGAAACTACGAAGAGCTATTAGATTTTATACAAAACATGGTTTATAAAACTGCTACTTCTGTATTAGAAGATAACAAAGAGGCAATCAAGAAGCTAAACCTTCCAGAGCTTAAATTAACCAAGCAATTTCCTCGTTATTCAGTTCATGAAATTCATGAGATGTATTCTAAAGCAACTGGTGAAAATACTATTGGAGAAAAAGATTTATCACCAGCCGAAGAGAGATGGATATGTGAATATGCTAAAAAGAAAGATGGTTGTGAAGCAGTATATGCAACCTATTTACCACTAGAAGCTCATAAATTTTATCAGAAAATCAATCCCAACGATCCAAAAACAGTACTATCTTCTGACTTATTGTTTAGAGGTATTGAGCTAGCAACATGCCCAATGAGAGAAAATGACTACCATAAATTGATAGAACAGATGAAAGATAAGAATATCGATCCAAAATCTCAGGCCTTCGAGTCTTATTTAAAGGCATTCAAGTATGGTCTTCCCGAACATGGTGGATGTGGCTTTGGAATTGATCGATTCGTGCAAAAATTGATGGGACTTGATAATATAAAGGAAGCTATCTTATTTCCTAGAGATATTAACAGGCTAACACCATAATGAAGGACAAAAAAATGAAACAACCCAAAAAACCCTGGTTCCGAAAAACTAGATGGAGCTATATAGCTTGTACTTGGCAAGGAGCATTTGTCTATTTGCCATATTTTATATATCTTTCTTTGACTCTCAACTATATTATCGGCAAAAATCTATCTTTTGAAGATGGATTTATTCAATTATTTCCACTTTGGGTTATTGGAGCCATTATTATGCAATGGTTCGCTTCAAATAAAGCTTAATTTTTTTTAAAGCTTATGCTAACATATACTAAAATACAATCTAATTTAGGAATAATTTTATGAACCCAAATGAAACCAACATTAAAAACACAACTGATCCTTCTCAAGTTAATCCAACTGATCCATTAGCTCCAATTAGTAGTCCTTCGAATGACTCAAACTTCTCAATAGTGCCTAATCCAAGTTCACCTATGGCAAACCAGAGTGTTCCTGCTCCAACAAATAATGATCCCGTAATGCCAAATGACCCTATGAGTGACCTTGCGGATCCATCTCAGCCTGTAATGCCAGGTAATGATCCTATGTCTATATCAGAAGATTCTTCAATGCCAGCAAGTCCCGTAATGCCAAATGACCCTATGAGTGACCTTGCGGATCCATCTCAGCCTGTAATGCCAGGTAATGATCCTATGTCTATATCAGAAGATTCTTCAATGCCAGCAAGTCCCGTAATGC
>CAITDW010000208.1 GCA_903891235.1 uncultured Candidatus Saccharibacteria bacterium | reverse complement strand
TGATTGATTATGACGGAATTAATATGCAAAAATTAGCTTCAAATTTGCCCGACAATATCCCAAGATTTAACCAGAATTATTTCTACCTATATAGCTTATCTCCTGTGACTACCACAACTAATAATATTACAACTACTTCATATGCTTTAATTCAGACTCCAATGAGAATACCAGCTGATTTATAGCCAGTGAATAAACCTAGACCATAGACTAGGCCCATTTCCAGGTAATGTAGTCGATTGCTGGTAAGGATTTGATGATTGTGAGCTGTTAGTGGTGTTACCGCCTAAACTCGGGCTAATTTGGTCTGCAGTGATAACTAGTCGATTGATTGATGTTCCTGGTGGATCACATGTTATTAAAGTCGCAGTTGCATTATGACCAGCAATTGGATTAAGAACACTAACATCACTAGGTGGCACAATTTGACGCGAGAATACTTGATAGACATAAGTTTTAGAGTTATAGACTAAGTAAAAGGTATCGCCTGGTGCCAATGTATGTAATAAGACGAATGCAAATTTATATTTACCTGGATTAAAAATGTTATTGGATGAATGTCCAAAGTAGGCTGAATTACCATTTTCTCCAGGAAATGCGGTAGATGGGTAATGGACTACACCACTATTGAGGTCGCCTTCAATAGCCGATTCATTATTGGAAGTTTCTGTATAGTTGACTGGTATTTCTAAATTTAACTTAGGTATGATTATTTCGGGAGCTGTTAAATTAGATAATCCATCTGCACTTAATATGATTGGTGTGTTAACTGATTTAGAACTTGGTTGAATAAAAGGCACTAAAAAGACTTGATTAAAAAAACTAAATAAAAAGATAATTATTGCCACTGTTCCAGCGACTAAGCCAAATCCAAGAGATTTCAAATGTCTTGAATATTTTTTTCTGGCACTTGCACTCATTTTCTTAATAGTTGTTTTACGACCATGATTTTCTTTATGTTTTCGACTTTTTTTTGGATTAGCTAGAACGTGCTCAGCTATAAAAACTTTAGCAGTACCTGAACCATTATCCTTGGATTGTCCTCTAGCCTGTTGGACTCTTTTGCTAACCTTATCGAAGAAATCTGATCCTTGGCCACTAGATTTATAGAATTCATCCCAAACTTCTAATTTTTCATCATCAGGGAGAGTTTCATAATAGTTATGCCACTCGGATTGAATTTCTGCGCTAGTCCTGCCGGATCCATGTAACTCTTTGACATATTGTTGGTGTTTAGACAAAACTTTTTTTTCGGTATCTAATTCTTTGACTTCTCTCTTAAAATCAGGTTCATCTTCATAGGCATTAGAAACTTTTTTTCTAATGATGTTCGCAGCTGCATCCTGAAATCTTTGCTTTTTATCTTCTGGATCTAATGACATATTAAATTTAATTTCTTTTACTGGTTATCTATACATAAGTATAGTACAATACACCCCTATAAGACTACTATTAGTAGTTAAAAGTAATTTAATAGCAATAAATTTGTAAATTACGGGCGAGTGGCGGAATTGGTAGACGCGCTGGACTCAAAATCCTGTGATAGTAATATCGTGAGGGTTCAAGTCCCTCCTTGCCCACCATCAATTATTGTCTATATAAAAAAATATCTTAAAGGTTAATCCTTCAGGATATTTTTATTTAATAAAGTTTTTACTGTTATTTAGTTCTTCCTTTAAAGATATAATATTCTTTTAATTAAATAATAACTATTCATTTTTTGTTTTTTTTGTTAATCTTTTACTACGTTATGGCTGAAAAACAAAGAAAGACTGTAAT
>CAITDW010000207.1 GCA_903891235.1 uncultured Candidatus Saccharibacteria bacterium | reverse complement strand
TTTCCCAGGTTATAACTAACTACAAATCTCTATAAGTATCTTCGTTTCTTCTATCTATTTTAATGATTTATATCTTAGTCTTTTTATTTTTGTACAAATAATCCTAATTTTATTCGTTAATTACTTTATGGCCTTCTATGTATTCTCTTATTCTAAGTGCTACTGTAGCACCCTCTCCGGTTGCACTAGCAATTTGCATTGTAGCTCCATGTCTTACATCTCCAGCAGCGAAAACACCCTTGAGCTTAGTCATAAGATTATCATCAGTTTTAATAAATCCAATTTCATCAAGTTCTATACCGCTATCTTTCAGAAACTGAGTATTTGGCATAAGACCAACAAAAACAAAAACTCCATCAGTTGGAAAGTCTACTTTTTTGCCAGTGAGCTTGTTAGTTCCTATGACTTTGATTACCTTATTGTCTTCTCCTACGATTTCATCAGTTGTCGTATTCATATGAACCGTAATCTTATCTGTGTGTTTTTTTAATTCTTCTTGCAGTACATCTGAGGCTCTAAAATGATCTCCTCGAACAAGTAGGTCAATGTGTGATGCAAAACGAGTTAGAAAAACTGCTTCTTGAACAGCAGAGTTACCACCACCAACAACAACCAGACGTTTATCCCTATAAAAAGCGCCGTCACAGGTTGCACAGTAATGAACTCCGCGTGCAAAAAATTCTTTTTCTCCAGGTACGCCAACTTTTTTGTAATCAGATCCCGTAGCTATAAGTAGTGCTTTGGCTGTCACGTCTCCACTGGTAGTCTCAAGTTTTACTAATTTTTGATCAGCCTTAATCTTAGTCACTTCACCTAGCTCAATAACGGCACCAAAACGTTCTGCCTGTTTTCTCATTTGCTCAGCTAATACTAGCCCATCTACTCCGTCAGCAAAGCCAGGATAATTATCGATATGATCAGTGACAGCTGCAAGTCCACCGATTGCTCCGCGCTCAAAGAGTAGTGTCTCAATATCTTCTCGGGTCGTATAGATTGCTGCTGTTAGCGCAGTTGGACCTGCACCAATAATAATAACTTCGTGATCCTTTTTTATAGACATTAACTAACCGCTGGAACCAATCTACCTAAATTATATCCGACTATAACTTCCTGAGAATCGTCTTCTTTAGTGACAACAGTTACAGGAACAGTCAAGACACCACTAAGAGTTTGAGCCTCTTGTTGTCTTTCAGGATTTCGGTCTAAGTTAACTTCTTCATATCCGAAACCTTTAGAACTTAAGTATTTTTTAACCATGACACAATATGCGCAGGTGTTTGTAGTGAAGATAGTTATATTTTTGACCATTTTATAGTTCCTTTTGTTTAATTTTAAAGTAGGTATTTTTATTATATATAGCGCTTGTATATTAATCAATAGCACTATATATTGTGTTTTTTACAAGATTTATGCACTACCAAGGGTTATTTAATTTTGAGAAGTGTAACATCAAAAACTAAATCCGCATTAGCAGGAATACCTGAACCTTGTGGTGGATTTGCGCCATAAGCAAGTGATGCTGGAATCAATAGTCTTCTCTCTCCACCAACTTTCATGCCAGGAATTCCCTGACTCCAACCTTTAATAACTCCGCTTAAAGGAAACGTTAATGGTTGACCGCTGTCTAAAGAGCTCTGAAAAACTGTTCCTGTGGATGCAACCGCACCGGTATAATTTACAGTTACATTACTCGAGGCAGTTGCAGCCTTACCAGTCCCAACCTTAGTGTCTTCGGTTTGAAGACTTGTGATAGAAGCTGTCGGAGTAAATCCAGCCAAGGCTTTACCTTCTAGCTTATTGGAATTGTTCATATTTGTATTGCCTCCTTTTGATTGATTACTTGGTGTAGTTGCACTTTTAGCAGCACTTGCAGTTTGAGCCGTTTGATCTTTTTGGGCCTGATTTTGCTGGTGAACTTGCCATAAAATTATAAAAGTGAAGCCAAAGCTAGTAACAAAAAATAGTACTGCTAGTGACATTGCAAATATTCTTCCAGTTAATTTAGTTTGTGCCATTCGTATTATCTCCTTCATTAATTTTCTCTTCATATTCAGCAACTGACATAAAAGTATCTGGAGTTTCTGGAAAACCAAATTCTAAATCATGGACTAGTTTATTTTTTAACTCTTTAGATAAAAATGGTACACTTGGGAGTTTATCAATATTCAGCCATTTTGGTTCATATAAATTTTGACCCATGTTATGAATTTTAGCTTCAGTGGAATCGGTAGCTAAGACTGGCTCACCACTCACATAATCAGCACGGTATATATATTGATCCCCGTAGGGTTTACCAGTTTTTTCTATATAGACTAGCTTTGGATTAGCAATCATTATACCTGTTTCTTCTCTGGTTTCACGAAGTAAAGTATGAACCGGAGTCTCGCCTGGATCAACTCCACCACCAATTAAAGTGTAATATTCATGACCAAACTTTAGTCTATGCATAACTAATAACTGACCATTTCTAACTAGAATTAATCTCGATGCAATCCTCATTAAGAATATTATATATGACTTTAGCACCAATGACTAGATAACTTTTAACTCAAATAATAAGGATTATTAATTAAGGTAAAAGGACAAGTGAATAGCAGGAAAAAAAGAGATGGGTATCTCAATGTTTCTGATCATCGTCTCAGTCCAGTTACCTATCTTTAGGCTCCCTTGCCACCACAGCGGTCGCATGTTTTAGGGAAAATCCCACCGACAGTACCTTTGCCACCACAGCGGGGGCACTTTTGTACGGTACTTTTTCCACGACACTGCGGACAGTTAAACATTCCAGATCTTCCAGATCCTTTGCACCGCGGACAGGTTGCACCGGGCATAATTTGCTCTCTTTCTGTTGTTGGATGGTTTTTGTATTACAGATGTTTATAGCAAAAAATAAATATTTGAGACGATTAAAAATTGGACAGTTGTGACTACTAGCTATAGCTAATAGGCAGAACTGTCCAACTGATATTCACTTGTCAATGAACATTCATGGGAATAAGTTAATACTCAACCATAAAAGCTTATATACTGTAACCTTTTATGACTTTTTTGTCAATATCATTATTTTAGTTTTATATCTGTTAAATTCATTGAACAACTTGAAATAATCTAAAAAAATAAAAATAAAACTTGACAAATATTATAAAAGTTAGATAATTGCTATCCCTACTATATTTTTTAATATAGCTTGAAGTAGAAATACTCGCTGATTTAGTAGGAGTACCTTAAATTATTAGTCAGTACATTCATCCTTGAATTTTTATTTCTAAGCGAGTTTATAGAGCTCCTTCCCTGTGAGCTCTATCATCTCGCTTAGCAAATAAATATAAACTAGAAAAGGAGATGAGTGCGAGTCGAGAACAGATTCAAACACCGTGTAAGTAACATGGTGGTGTACGAACAAAGGGGACGAAAATGTTACTCTTCAACCGAAACAACCTCAGGCGCTACTTGCTTGGAATGTCCATGTCATTGGTTATCTTCATCCCAACCATTGGTATGTCAAACAACGCAAGCGCAGCCACCAACACACCGTCCGTATCAGCTGCTTTGCATAGCGATGCTGTGAATGTTACCTCCCGGGTGGCAAACGCAACATCGATTGCAGCTCAGTTGAATGGCAGTCAATCAAGCGATTCTAGTCCAGTACCTAATGTCAATCTGTCGACAACTGGCGCTGTATCTGCAATCGCGAGTGATGGAACGTCAATCGGTATGAAGTTGCCCAATAGCGCCAAAAACATGCAAAATGTCAATGGTGTCATGGTGACTGACCCGACTGCAGAAGCTGTTGCGACCGTGACCCCCCAATCGGGAGGCTATCAAGTCGCTGAACAGCTGAGTGGACCAAGTGCGCCGACTTCCTATTCGTACAAGCTCAATCTCCCAACTGGCTACAAGCCAATGATTGAGACTAACGGATTTGGTGGTTCGATCGTAGCACTTTCCAATGCCGGTAATGGAGTTGCACTAGATAAGACCAACACAATCGGATTCATTAATCCAGCGTGGGCTGTCGATGCTAATGGTAATTCTGTACCGACAAGATACACTGTTAGTGGAAAAACAGTCACCCAGACTGTTGACACTTCAGCTGTGACTGCGTGGCCAGTGGTTGCTGACCCAAGAGTTTCATTCGGGTGGGTAATCTATGTTCACTGGTCTCACACAGAAGTGCAGAACATTCTAATCCAAGCATTTTTCGTTGGAATTGGGGCTTCTGCAGCTCTTGCCTGTGATTTCATATCCGTCGGCCTTCTGATTCCGGTGTGCACTTTCCTATTTGCAGCCTCTACTTATGCTGTAATTTCTCAGTTCAATACTGCGTACAACCGTGGCGGTGGACTGGTCTGGGAATTTGCATACAGCGGATCCCCAGTAGGATACATCTACGTTGGGGATAACTGGTCATGAACAAGCAGTGGATTCTACGGAGACTCTTCACACTCGTGTCGATTGGCTTGGGCGTGTACTATGCGGCACTCTCTCAGAGAATGCATCATGTGCCTTGGATCGCTGTAATCATCACCCTGGTGATGCTTTCTGCGTCCTACCATTTCATCTTCCGAGACAAGAAGAATCGGCCATTCTGGCGCAACAACAAGTCTTAAAGACAACAACGCCAGATAGCGCTCAATCACCCAGCGACTCCTAACTTCTAGGTAATTAATCCTCACGGAAAGATTTAATAGAACAGGATCGCACCGTACTGACTTACCTCCTCTTCAAGGCAATGAAGGAAGTCCAAGAAATTCTTGGCAAGGTGTGAGTGTGCGATTGAGTACAGAATTGATTGTAGGAATTTATTCCTCTCTTTTCTGACTCAATCCACACTCCACCTAATTACACTTTTTGTATTTTATTTATTTTTTAAACTCTCATTAGAAATAAATTAAGTTCAAAATATACTAGACTCGCTCAGCTCCAAGACTCTCATTTGCCTTGTTGGCTACTTGGTTTAGTAAATCTGATACTAGATCCGTAGTGAGTGTTCTATCATATGCAGAAATTATAAGTCTTAGGGTTATTTGCTTGTGGCCTTCGTCATTTTCTTTTTGGAAAATATCTACCAAGTTTAGATTGAAGAAAGTATCTTTGGGCTTATTCTGGCTCAATTCATCCCATATAAATTCAAATAAAGTTGAGTAGTTCATTGAATAATCGACTCTTAAACAAATATCCTGATTAATCTTTGGAAACTTAGGTAGTGGTACATATTTTGAAATATTTTGCTTATTATTAAACAGATTAAGATCAATCTCAAAACCAGCACTAAAGTTAGGTAATTTAAATGTTTTAATCACGCTTTGTTTGAATTCTCCGACTATTCCGAGGACCTCATTATTCTCTAAAGATAAAACCGCTGCACTTCTATTTACTTCGTAAGGTGCAATCATCTGAGATAACCTAGTATTATCTTGAATTTTTTCAGTCATGGTACCCAGTGGCACAAGTCTTACTTCAAGATTATTTTCTTTTATCGTGTGACTTAAGTATTTCTTGGACTGATAATATGCAGCACCATCGTATTTTCTTTTAGCCGTTTTGTTGTCAGCCGCAAATAAGAATGACATTGTTCTATATTCGACTGGTAATTTTTCATCGTCCAAATCTAAACTGTTATGACTTTTTCCTATTTCAAAAATAGCAAATTCGTTATCTTCAGTTACGCCCTGATTAGATCGTATATTTGAATATACTACGTCGAGTAGACTTGGAGTTAAACTCAGCCTATAGTACTGAAGATCTGGACTTAATGCATTGGCTATCTGTAGGCACATTTTCGAATCTTGTTTAGCTTTGCTTAGTAAGTCACCGTGAACAAATGTGCTTGAAATCATCTCATTAGCACCTGCGCTGGATAGAGATTTACGTAGCGAGGAGTTAATTTCAAGCTGAATATTTTTAACTGCGGGACTAATCTTGCGTGTTGGTAATTCTCTTTTTAGTTTGAAGTATCCAAACAATCTACCAATTTCTTCAACTAAATCTTCCTTAATTTCAATGTCTGTTCTCCAAAAAGGAGGAGTAACACTTAATTCGTCTGAATTCGCATCAACTATAAATTCAACATTATTTAGGATTCTAGACATATCTTCCTTGGTTAAACTTGTGCCGAGTCTTTGGTTAACAAAATCAGGATTGAAGGTAATGCTCACCATGTCTTTATTCGTATGCGAATCATCAACTACTGAAGAGCTTTGAATTCCTCCTGAGATATCTTCCATTAGCTTTATTGCTCTTGCAGTTATAGCCATATTTTGTCTTGGACTTTGGCCTTTTGTAAATCTCGTAACGGCATCACTAAATATTCCATGCTCCATTGAACTTCTACGAATCTTATACATATCAAAAGTTGCGCATTCTAGGATGATATTTTTTGTATTTTCATCAACTTCGGTACTTGATCCACCCATTATTCCCGCAAGCCCAATAGCCTGGGTATCTGTAGCAATAACAATATCAGAGTGCTTAAGTTGAATTTCTTTACCGCTAAGTAGTGATAGTTTTTCATCCTTATTGGCTTTTCTAATGACTAAAGTGGTCGATTCATCGCTTTCACAAAGGGCTTTAACTTTATCATAATCATAGGCATGCATGGGCTGTCCAGTAAGAATCATCATGTAATTAGTAGCATCAACAATATTATTAATTGGTCGGATGCCGACTCTCATAAGATAGCTCTGAACCATTGTTGGACTTGGCATAATATTGACGTTCTCTATAGAAACGGCAACAAATCTTGGGACCAAATCTTGAATCTGATTATCTACATTAATTTTCAAATTTTCATTTTTTGGTAATGGTATATTTGGGACTTCATGATACCAGTCTGGAGATTCAAAGACTTGGTCCTGGATTCCACTAATTTCCCTAGCAATTCCAAGTATTCCAAAGCAATCTGGACGGTGCGTAAACATCTTATTTTCTAACTCTATAATACAGTCATCAAGTTTATAAACATCTGAAAATGATGAGCCAGGTTGCACGCGCATATCTACATCTAAAAGACCCTCGTGACTTTCAGAGAAAGCAAGCTCCTTGGGGCTGGCTAACATGCCGTTAGAAACTTTGCCCCGAAGCTCTCTAGACTCTAAAACAAATGGCTCTTTGTCAAAGGATGAGGGAACTGTTGCTTTAGGTGGAATCCAAACGGCTAACATTTCAGCCCTTACATTAGGCGCTCCACAAACAACTTGAATCAAGCCATTATCATCTCTCTCTATATCTTGCACTTTACCGCCATCATCAATCTTACAAACATTGAGCTTATCGGCGTCTTCGTGCTTGGTACATTCAACCACCCTTACAATTAATATATCCCTATATTTATTACCTAAGTATTCTACTCCCTCAACGGCACCTAACTGTGAGCTTAGACGGCCTATGAGCTCTTCGTTAGATAAATCTACAGCAGTAAAATCTTTTATCCAATTTAAACTTACTTTCATGAAAATTGCCTCAAAAATTCCAACTTACCCGCCATAAAGTGTCTAATGTCTTCGATTCCGTGTTTCATCATAACCAATCTATCGACACCGAAACCCCAAGCAAAACCTGTATAAATATCAGAGTCAATTCCAGCCATTTTTAGTACATTTGGATGTATCATTCCACATCCACCGAGTTCTATCCATCCACTATAGCTACAAACATTACAGCCATTTTTCTGACAGAAAGGACAAGACAGAACAAACTCGAAACTAGGTTCGGTGAATGGAAAATAAAAAGGCTGGAGTATAAGTTCCATCTCTTGGCTATAGTATTCTTCTAGAAATGTTTTAAATGTAGATATAAGATGGCCAGTATTAATACCTTTGTCGACATATATTCCTTCAACCTGATAAAAAGTATGACCATGTCTAGCATCAACATCTTCGTTTCTAAAAACTCTTCCTGGAAGCACTGAGGCAATAGGACTGCCCTCATCTAGTAACTTTTTACCATCAACAAGCACTCTATTCTGCATAGTTGATGTATGTGCCGGTGCAATTAATCCGGTTGTTGTCATGAAAGTATCATAGTCATCTCTGGCGGGATGATCCTCCGGAAAGTTGAGACTTTCGAACATATGAAAGTCATCATCAACTTGACGCGACTCAAGTGCCGTAAAACCCATTCTATAGAAAATGTCTAAGATATTATCCAGTTCAGTCATTAATGGATGTTTGCTTCCATGAGAACTATTAAGTAGTCTTGGGTGCTTATCGCTAGCGACATTTTTGTCTATTGGGGCAGTAACATCAATAGGGTCTAGTTGAATTGATTCATTCTCCATATTGTCTAGAATTTCAGTTAGTTCAGTTTTTAGATTATTAATCTCTTTACCAAATTCAGCTCGATTATTGGCATCCATTTCTTTTAAATGAGAAAAAAGACCATTGAGTTCTGGTGAACGCAAAATAGCCCTACCTTTAGTCTTTAAAAGTTCAGGATCTTTTAATTTTGAAGCGACTTCTTGAATTTGAGAATATTTATAATCCATATCAACTTAACTAGTATATCAGTAAAAGAATTGGTGAAAAATATTTAACTATAAAAAAACATTGCCATTAAGCTATAATTAATAAACATGACTGAAAAAGAAAAACATGAAATAGAATTAGAAATCATTGAAGATGCTAAAGAAGTCTTAAAAAATAATAGTTCTGGTGCTTTTACAAATCCTTCGAAACTGCTATATCCTCATCAGTGGTTCTGGGATAGTTGCTTTATATCCATAGGCATAAGGCATTATGATACAGAAAGAGCACAGGATGAGATACTTAGCCTGTTGAAGGGGCAGTGGAAAAATGGAATGATCCCTAATATAGTTTTCCATGGTCAAGTCTACAAATTAAAATTGCCTAAAATGTGGCGTTCAGAAGTTAACCCTTTTTCTCCAGATGATATTAAAACTAGTGGCATCACCCAACCTCCAATGTTAGCTGATGCGGTTGTGAAAATTGGAGAAAAACTAGATTTGGCTGAACGAAAAAACTGGTATCGTATGGTCTATCAAAATATAATCAAATATCATGAATGGCTCTATAATGAGCGTGATCCAAGAAAACAGGGTTTGGTTCTTTTAATTCATCCGTGGGAGTCAGGATTAGATAATTCACCCCCTTGGATGGATGAATTACACAAAAACTTAACTCCAAAATGGATTCACTATTTAGAAAAAACAAAACTCGATTCACTATATAGTATTTTTCGTTATGATACCAAATTTGTGCCATCTTATCAGAGACTCAATAATACAGATGCGATGTGTCTATATTATATGCAGCGAAAACTAAGGAATCAACAATACATAACCGATAGAATCCTTGGTCATGATTCATTTGCCATTGAGGACTTAACATTTAACTGCATCCTAGCTAAAGCCAACTATTATCTTAGAAAAATTGCCAAGACCCTAAATAAAACCTTGCCGTCAAATTTAATGAAAAATATGGAGCTTACCGATAAAGCCATTCAAGAGCTTTGGGATGATTCAACTGGACAATTCTACTCCAGAGATTATTTAACTCATGAGCTGATTAAAGTGCCCTCTATAGCGAGTTTGATGCCCCTGTATTCGGGTGTTATAGATAGAGACAAAGCTATTCACTTAGTAAAATCAATCGAAAGTCATGATAGTTTTTCTATGCCTTTTCCAATCCCATCTGTACCTGTTAAATCTGAATGGTTTGATCAGAACCGATATTGGCAAGGCCCAACATGGATTAATACAAACTGGTTAGTTATTGAAGGCTTAAAGAATTATGGATTTAATGACCATGCTGAAATAATTAAAAAAAGAACAATGGAACTGATTGAGCATAGTGGTTTTTCGGAATATTTTAACCCAATCGATGGAAGTCCACTTGGTATTGATAACTTTTCTTGGTCAGCTGCTCTTGCTATTGATTTTTTAATGACCTAATCTTGATCAAAGCTGGGTTTATCTAAAAACAAAGGGTCTATGACTTTTTCGCCACCACTAATCTTAACAATATCTTTATCTATTTTACCCAATTCATGATGAGCTTTATTGTAATGATTAACTGTTGTCTTTAAGCTTCCTCCAAGACTCTGCATAAATCCTTCGTAAGCTACTAAATGTCTTCCCAATTGTCCGACTCTTTCCTGGATTTCTTTAGCCTGCTCTTCTATTTCGAGGCCACGTAATCCTTGAAGCACTGTCTGTAAATAGGCCATAAATGTTGTTGGACTAACGATAATAACATTCTTTTTTCTAAAAGCATATTCTATTAAATCACTGGCATTACTTCCAGCAACACCAATCTTATTGATTAATAAATCATAATATATAGCTTCACTGGGAATAAACATAAAAGCGTAATCCATAGTTCCTTCGCTAGGTCTAATATATTTAGAGGTTTCGTCAATTCTCTTCTTTAAGTCATTTCTAAATGAATTAGAATAGCCTTTTTTTGCCTCAGCATTTTTTTCTTCTATTAATCTATTGTAATTTTCTAATGAGAATTTACTATCTATTGGAAGTAATTTACCCTTATCCAGTATAACAACGGCATCGACAATTTCACCATCTTTGAATTTGTGTTGGAGTTTAAAACCACCGGGGGGTAAAACATTTTCAAGTACGGAAGAAAGATAATATTCTCCAAGAACTCCTCTTTGTTTTGGGTTCTGAAGGACATTTTGAAGCGACTTTAAATCTTCCGCTACTCCAACTACTCTTTTATTGGTTTCATCAAGTCGGGCTAATCTTTCAGTGACATCAGCTATTATTTTTGAACTTTCACTAAACTGCTTTTCTATAGAATTTCGCATCATTTCATGATTCTTATCGAAACGATCAGTCAGTTGCCCCTCGATACCTTCTTTTAGCTTAGTGACATTTTCGGAAAGATTAGCCATATCTTGCTTGAGCATCAATGTCATTCCAGTTTCATCTTTATTTTTGGATTTAAAGAAAAGATAAGAAACTAAACAAACGCAAATAAAACCTAAAACAATTGTTAATATATTCATAACTATTATTATACACTCTTGATATTAATAATATTTAAAAAGGTCCGAGTTTTGTTCTCGGACCTTAGTTTATTTTTGAAGGAAGCCTCACACTCCCTACTAATAGCTTATGCTTAGATTTAAAAAAGTCAATAATAAATATAC
>CAITDW010000206.1 GCA_903891235.1 uncultured Candidatus Saccharibacteria bacterium | reverse complement strand
TGATTGATTTTTTCTTCTTTTTTTAGAACAAAAGCCAAGAAATTAGCAGGCCAAACTGCAATGAAACCGTAGATTAATTTAAAAATCAGAGCACTGAGCATTACTGTCATAACTTTCATTGTGGGCATCATTCCAAAAAAAGTTATCAACCCAGCAATAAAGGTTGCCACTCCTTCACTAATACTTGTTGCAAATAAGCTCCTAAACCAAAAAAAATTCCCATTCATTTTATGTTTCCATTTCTCGAAAATATGAACATTCAACAGTGAGCTGATTAAGTACCCGGTTACACCTGCATTAGTAAATCTAAATACATGACCAAGAACTTGATTATACGCTCCTGTATTATCCCAATAATCAGGTGCGGGTAAATAATTAACGCCCATTAAAAGCATCGCAAACAAATAACCACAAAAAATAGATTCCCAGATTAACTTTTTAGCAAGGCGAGCGCCGTAGACTTCCGTATATACATTTGCCAAAAAAAATGAAAAAGTATAAATCAGCGTTGATCCAGGCTCTGGTACAAATCCAATTTCAACTATTCTGTACGCTACAACAGTAGCGGCAAGAAGTAACGTCATATATACCATTGCTACAATTCGAATGTATTTATAATGATTGCTTGCACTTATATTATTGTTGTTATTCAATAAAATTCTATTTTGTATTTTATCAATCATTTTTTGTCGTCTCTATGTTTAGGCATTATTATTCAAAGTCCTCTGCTACTTGTTCCTGTATAGCTGTAACCATTATATTTTGGGTATCTGCTCGGTTGAATTGATTTAAAAGCTGTGCATTTGAATATAATTCATGTGCCGTTTGTTTGCGTTCTCCTTGCTCACCCATTTTTTTTGTTATAAAAATAGTTTTTCCATTATTAAATTCTTGGCCACATATGGTATGTGTATGATTTTCTAGAATTGCACCTTTTTCCTTTTGAAGCGCAAAAAAAGTAATCGTTCTAGAATCGATAGATGAAAACTCTCTAAGCATTTTATCGCTTAAGACCAATTCTTCTGGAGAAAACGAAACGACACTAGACTTCACGGCGCTAATTTTTACATATAAAACAACATCATCATTATCCTTTAGCTCTAGGTTAACAATTTTACATCGGTATTTTTTTTCATCTTTATTAAAATCCTTATATGCATTAGACAGGTAGTTACGTAACTTTTCAGCTACTGATTTATTTATGCTCATTTGATCATGCGTCCTAATATTCGTCAAAAAATCCTTGGATTTCTAATTTATCATCCGTTTTAGTTAGCGCCAACGCCAACAAAATCACTGCTTTTTGCGGGTTCAACGAGCCTCCGGCAACCATACCAAACCTATCATCAAGTTTTGGATCTCTACGCACTATCCCATATCCAGTCCTTGAGCATCGTACAATTATTACTCCCTTATTACTCGCCTCAATTAGGGCCTTTGTAACCCCTTCTGGTTGATAACCTTTACCCATGCCAGCACTAATTATTCCTTGAAAACCATTGTCAATCGCTGTTTGCACAAATAAATCGCCCATCCCATAATGACCATATATTATACACACCTTTGGGAGATTGTGTAAATTTTCAATAGGAAAGTCATAGTTGTTTTTATAAACATTATTTGTTCGATTATTAAGATGTATTGATCTCCCCTGGACAACCCCTAACATATCATTGCTATTAACAAAATTTCCTAAAACGGATGGATCTAATTTAACTGCATCGCGGGCCTGCACAATACAATCATTAAAAGTTAATAGGACACCTAGATTTTGCATCTGTTTATCACCTGCAACTACTATTGCATTAAACAAATTTCTAAGTCCATCATATCCAAATGCAGAATAAGGTCTAAACGCACCAGTGAACACTATAGGTTTATGTGTTTTTACAAGCAAACTAATAAAAAACACTATTTCTTCGATACTGTTTGTGCCCTGTGTAACAACGATTCCGACCACATCATGTTGCTGAGCCAATTCATTTAACCTTTTGGCTATCACAAGCAAATCATTATAAGTAATATCTTGGCTGATTTTTTGAAACAATTGTTCTGCTTGTATCTCTATTTCACTTTTATCAATTGGTAATAACTCTATTAATGATTCTACATTAATAGAAGCACTACTATAATATTCTTCAACAGGGTCATTTGCCATCGAACATATAGTGCCGCCCAATGCGCAAACCTGTATTCGTTTCACTTTCCTCATCAAGTCTCCAAGTTAACAACTTAATTTACGTTAACAATAATATGTTAATAGGTTCCTGCAAACGTCTCGCCTTGACTAATAAAATAACCCCGTAAACGTCCCCCTATTGTTTTTATTCAAATAATTCAAGAAACTCTTCTATCGATACGAGCGAACCAAGATGCTCTTTTTTACTTTCTTTAATATACTTATTAAGGGTTCCCTTGACTACTGGGTGATCTAGGCTGTATTTGCGATAAAAATTTAATACAGTACTGTTTTGACATTTCATATACACATCAAATTCATTCATTAACTCTTGATATTGATCTGAAGTTAAACTTGTAAGATAACCATTAATTTTTTTTGTTATATATGCTTTATATTTTTCAGAGGCATCAGTTTCCTTTTGCTTTTCCTCCTTTTCTTTCTGCTCTTTTATTTTTCGCCGCTCATCTATAAGTATTTTGCTTGATCTGCTGGGTTTGTAGTCTTTTTTCAACGCTTCAGTTAAATATCCAGCTAAACCTCTTATTTTGCCACCAATAAAATTTTCTGATTGAATGATTACGTCTATTTTTTCACGAATATAATTTTGTTCATATTTAGATAAAACTTCGTCTATCATGCCGTCAGAAAAGCCAAAAGTATCCATTAGAATTCTATTTAATTCATCATCAATAATGTTCTCAGCTAATACCATTGAAGCATGGTCCATAGTCTTTGCAAGCATAAACCTGATCTTTATAACTTTTTGATTAACTCGCTCGATTTCTGGGAAAACTTTAATGGGAGAAATACTATTTACTTCATTTACCCCAACATCTAGAACTCTTTTTTTGAAATCTTTGAAAGCCTGATACTTGTCATCATATACACCCATGAGTTTTCTAAATACATCTATCGGAAACCATGGTGTTTGAGTCAATCCTTTATAACGAATACAATTTTCGTATAAAGCTAGTCCATACCCTGATTTAAACTGAGATACTAATTCAATATTTATTTTCCCATATATCTCTGGTTGATAAAGAAAGTCTCTCATTACTTGGCTATATTCATAAGAGCAAATACCATTTGATAATTCAGCTGAGGCGAGAATTGAACTGGCTTTCCATTTTTTCTCCTGACCATTAGAACAGTCAATAACATTCCATTCAATAGCAATCGTTATTAAGCCCAACAAAGCATCTTTAAGTTTTCCAGTATCTTTGCTGTTATACCCAATAAGTTTATATAAATCTTTGCCTTTTATCTCAAATATTTGCTTATGGGGCAGATTTGGATAAGCATTAAAAAGCAGCGCATTAAATAGCTTTCTTTGAACAAGCGTCAGGTTATTAGAACAATGTATCGCATTAACATGTTTTTTAAGTTCAATATTTTTATTATTTAGTGCAACGCTTACCATAGCTATCTCCGTGCTATTAAATCGATCCGAGTACTCGGATCAGATAATCAATCCGAGTACTCGGATTCTGACACAAGCTTCTCAAGATAATCAGAAACGTGATGACACATGTCTTCAAAGTTAATTAAATTAATAATTTCTTTATTGAGGACAATAGAGGGTAAGCCCCGATAATCTGATTTAAATGTAAAAAGTTTCTTACCAGCCGGCGTTGTATAAGATACTGCTGATTGAAGTGTATTTGTATTTTTTTTAGAAGACTTAAGTTCTACTTCGAATAGTTTTTCCAATTTAGCTTGAGATGTAATTGTTTTTCCAATTTGATTAGCTATCTTAAGAATTTTAGTATGATTATCTTTGGATTTATTTAGCAATTGCACTAGTTTTACTGCTAATTGTTTTGATAAAGCATGAATATTAGGAATTTTATTTACTATGTCTTCTGGTATTTTCGCATAAGCCATTAGATCGTTTAAAGTAGAAGCAGAAAGCCTCAGTTTTTCTGCCAATTCCTTTTCTGTTTCAAATATATTATCTGAAAGTAACCGCTGATACAGCAATGCATTAGAGTAGTTACTAACATCATTTCTTAATTTATTTTCAGCATCTTGTGACGCTACAGCATCTTGAATATTTGGAATTTCTTTACGAATAGCAAGAAAGGGAATTCCTAGTTTCAAGCATGCCATATGTCTTCTGCGACCAAAGATAATCTCATATTTAATGTTGTCGTGTGGGGCAGGGTGGTGCCTAATTAGCGCTGGCTGCAATTGTTTATGTGCTCTAATAGAATCCATTAAACCCTCAATATCGCCCAACTCATCTTCATGACGATTAGCGTATTTCCAAGGCTCACACTCTTCAGGATTCACGTGAATTAGTTCTTGTTCTGAAAATTCAATGCCCGACTGAGTTTTAAAATATGATCCTACTGACTTATGATTAACATAAGTGTTTTCTTCCTTTTTTTCTTCTGTAGTCTCAACCTTTTTAATTTGACCATTTTTCATTAACATTCCCAGCGGGCCAGAATTATGAATGCTTCGCTTGCTATTATCCATGTTTATCTCCACTTAACTGGGTTGCTTTAACCTGTCTATCCCAAATATCTTTAAAATTATTAATAATTTCCATATTCACATCATCAAGATGCTGTAACGCTCGTCGATATGCTTCTCTACTACCACGCGGTTTTGATATGTCGTAGATAGTACCAATTTCATTGGCTGCTTTAGGAACTTCAACTGTTTCACACATATGGTTTGTGAGAACATATCGACCAAATTGCTCCCTCATCAAATTTTCCATCTGCAGAGCTTCATTACTGCCACTGTGTTTGGAAATTAAGATTCTTAAGTATTCCAGTTTTTTAGATGATAATTCTTTAAAGACATTTCTTAATGCAGCCGTAAACATGGTAAAACTTGAGTAATCATTCATACTAGGTGGAATAGGGATGATAATTCCATCGCAAGCAATAATAGCATTAAGTGTAAGCAGTCCTAGATTTGGGCCGCAATCTACCAAAATCACATCATATTGATTTTTAATAATCTTTAATGATTCGGTAAGTCTAATGAAAGGAGAGCCTAAGCGCTCATGGTTATTTTCTTTTTCATTAGGTAAGATTAAATCGCAATCTTGAATAGCCAAGTTTGCTGGAATGATATCAAATCCATCAAAGTGGGTTTTTAATATTACACTTTCAATACTATTGGGGTTTGATATGAGCACATTGGTTATTGTGTCCTCATATTTTAATTCCAAATCTGGTATTAATCCTGAACTGATGAGTGTTGCTGTACCTTGCGCATCAAAATCGAGCAAAAGCACTTTAAGACCTTCTATAGCTATTTTTTTTCCTAAATCAACAGTGGTCTCTGTTTTTCCTACCCCACCTTTTAAATTCGATATTGCAATTGTTAACGCCTTCGATCCCTTAGGTCGCTTATATCGAGTTCCAGCTTTATCTCTTAAAGCGTTAATGGCTTCTAGAGTATATTTTTTGGTTTTTCGACCATTTTCAGATTCTTCATTTATAACACCAAGAATATTTGGGTTTGATTCAAGTAATTTTCTAAATGTAGGATCTGATACTTTAACCATCTTAGCTGCTTCAAGCGCGCCCCAAGTCCTTGGTTTTTTTCTTTTTTCAGGACTAACTACGTAATTCCGGAGAGTTAATAACATTTCATTACCGGCTTTATAGAATTTATCCATCAACTCTTCGGGATTGTCAGTGCCATATGAAACAATTTGCGTATCTAACATGATTTCCTTTTCATCCAAAATGATAATTTTTATATTTTTTATAATTTATCTCCAATTTCAAGAAAATGCAAGTTTTACATAAAATATTAATTTACACTAGAAACACAACGTGTTTTAATTTATTAAAATAATTTAATTGTTGTTTCAAAGGAAAAAAAACCACGGTGCCAAAGGG
>CAITDW010000205.1 GCA_903891235.1 uncultured Candidatus Saccharibacteria bacterium | reverse complement strand
TAGATAGAACCACCCAAACTCGGTGCCACCAATTACAGATAACCTTTAATTTTGCTTAAGATAAAATGCATGAAAGAGAATTGGTCAAGAGATTAATTTTCTCGTGCTTCAAAAGCTTTAAATTTCTCCCACAACTCAATAAGCTCAAATGTTTTATAATGCCCACTAATAAGAGCCAATATTCGGCCTGCGTCTTCTGGTGTGATTTTACCCGATAACACGGCCTTCAATGATTCTGAACCAAGTTGAGTTATGGTTCGCACATTGTTAAAATCAGTAGCATTTGAAATATCAAGCTGAATAGGCTCATCAGTAGGTTTTGCTGGGAGCATACGATCAAGCAATAAGCGTAGCATAGCTTCATTACCATTAAGAGCCATATCAATTGCTTTCTTAAATAACGATTCTTTATGAGGTCCTACAAGGTCATTAAAGACTCGTTGACGATTTCCTGTATTTTTGGGTCTACCAGAAGGATTTCCACTAATACCTGGTTGAAAGGGCATATCCTATTCCTCAAGATTGTTATTAACAATGAATAACAACATAAATTATATCTGAAAAGAATATACCTTGCATTTTTCTCATTTTTGCTCACTTAATAATCACTTAATAAAATTAATGTATAATTTTGTTATCAGTTAAATATTAGGGGTAATTTATGCCACATGAATTTATTAATGAACAAGTAGATATTTTTCAGCTACCTGTCCTTGATGTTCCACATAAGGGAAACACAGGAATTCAAATCACTATTGGCGATTTGCATGGAAATGCTATGAAATTAATGTTCATGCTTGTTAAACACGGCATAGCAACGAACATCGATGAGGCAGACTATAATAGACTGGTCGCAATATATGAAACGCCCACAAAAGATTTAACTAAAAAGCATTTAGATGAATTTAATCAAATTTTGTCTAAAATAGAATTCAGTAAAGATTCCCTGATAAGGCTGATTGGGGATGAACTTGCTGATAGAGGAAATAATGATTATTTTACCCTTAAAATTCTTGAAAAATTAAATCAACATAAAGTCCCTGTTGAAATTATCGTTTCAAATCATAGTATTGAATTTATTGAAGCCTGTGAGAAACAGGATAATTTTCATGCGCCTATGTTACAAGGTGGACATGCGCTATCTATGGAGAAACTACAAATACTTGTGGAAAAAGGAATTGTAGCGAGAGAAGAAATATTAGCGATTGCAAATAAAAGCTATAAACCAACTTTACGAGCAATTTCTTATTCGTTAAGCGAAGACAAAAAAGAAATCACTATTTACAGTCATGCTGGGATAGGGTTGAACACTATTAAAAGTCTCGCTCAAAAACTAAAGGTAGAATATAAAGATGCAACTGCTAGTGAGTTAGCACAAACTATTGATAACATTAATGTGCAGTTCCAAAAACATGTCCAAAATAATACTGTAAACACGCTGTATACACGTGAGAAAATGGATGAAGGTTATGGTGGTTATGCTGACTTAAGTGACGCGCCTCTTGAATTTATCATGTGGAATAGACTCTACCACCATATTGATAGACCAGCTGCTTATTCTGGCTATAATGTAAATTTTGTTCATGGACATGATTCCAGCGAACCAACAAAAGATAATATTTACAATCTTGATAATGCCTTAGGAAAAATGGAGTATATGAATCAGGGAGCATATACTGTTCTTTATTCACAAGAAGGTGAAATGGCTCCTGTAGTTAGGCCTTTAGAAATAGAAGATATTGATGTTCAGCAACAAGTTAACAAGGAAATAAAACCTACCGTTATCACTCCTTCTAAATCACACCAATATTTCTTATCTCAATTAAAAAATATTGAGGCTAAAGAGAAAGAGCTCAGAAGTAATGGCCACATAGTGGCGGCCGATTATGCTAAAGACTTATACAAAACTATAAAGGATAAGCATACAGCTCTCACTGAAGAAAAGATAAATATCCAAATGTTTAAGAACAGTTGTACAGATGCCATTAAGATCGCTCGACCAGAATTAGAAAAACATCGCGGTTGGAAGCAAGTATTAGGTAATTTAGCACTTGCTGTTGTTGGCGTAGGAGTTCTTTACGTTATTGCTGGGCTTATTAACAAAGCAGTAACTGGAAATTTTTTATTCTTTAAGACAGATTCTGCTAATAAAATCGACCAGCTAGAGCAATCAATAAATCCGTTAAGGGGTTCTTTGCAGGAAGGTACGGAATTTCCTAAATTCCCCAGCTCAAAATAGGCACTATCTTTTTTAAGCCAACTTATTATCTA
>CAITDW010000204.1 GCA_903891235.1 uncultured Candidatus Saccharibacteria bacterium | reverse complement strand
TTTCAAAATTTTCTTCAGTTTAGGAATAATACAATTGTTGTTCTTAATTGTGGCATGGGAGATCATATTGTTTTTAAACATATTTTATCTAATGTCAAAAACCCACTTATTTTTTCTTGCTACCCTGAAATAATAGAAGGTAAATCAATAGCTGAAGCAGAACATCTTTTTGGCGATTTAGATCAATGGAACATTTATAAAAAAATGGAACAATGGAAATGGAAAGATAGTTTAGAAAATGCTTATAGAAAGTTGTATCTATGATTGTTATTTCTCCTTACTCTAAAAAACTAAGGAATGGTAAAGAAAATCCCAAAAACTATCCATATTGGGAAGAACTTATACAAAAAATTGATAAATCTATACATATAGTTCAAGTTGGAGTTGAAGGAGAAACTAAACTTGTTGATGATTGCAGATTTAATTTGTCAGTAATTGAACTAAGAAATTTAATTAATGAATGTCAAACATGGATTTCTTGCGATAGTATGTTTCAACATTTGGCTTGGTCTGAAGGAAAACAAGGAATAGTGCTATGGTCAGTATCAGATCCTTTAATTTATGGACATCCAGAAAACATTAATTTGTTAAAAAATAGGTCATATTTGGTACAAAATCAGTTTTTATGGTGGGATTCGTATGAATTTAACCCAGATGCTTTTGTAAAACCTGAAGAAGTGGTACACTTTTTGAAATAACTATTGGGGAATATCATGTTTCAGAAAATAGCTTCTTTATTAACAAGAAAAAAACCTGTACCAATTGAACCAAAAAAACCTATTATAAAAAAAGTAATTAAAGCATCATCAAAAACTATTGCTAAATCAACGGTTAAAACTGATCTACCAAAATCAACAGTTAAAAAAGTTTCTACTAGAGGTAAGTGATGGATATGGAAGCAATAATAGCCGAAAATGACAAAAGATTATCGGTACATGAAGCTATATGTCAAGAAAGATGGACTGCTATTTTAGAATCTTTTGACAAAGGATCTAAGCGTATGCAAAGGATTGAATACCTTTTGTATGCTGTAATTGCATCAGTATTTTTTGGTAAAGACATGATTTTAGATATTATTAAGACATTAATTAAATAATGGATTTATTAGACACCATTACTAAATTGTGGGCTATTGTTATAGGCTTTATAACTTTAGTAATTGTCTTAGCTAAAATGGATGTTCGTATTGGAGTATTGGAAGAAAAAATAAAAGCCTTATTTGATTTATGGAACAAAAAATAATGTCACTTGATCCCATTTCTGCGGCACTTGATTTAGGTACAACCTTAATTAACAAAATATTTCCTGATCCCACACAGGCATCAGAAGCAAAACTTAAATTATTAGAACTTCAGCAAAATGGTGAATTAGCCATTATGACTGCTCAAACAGACATTAATAAAACAGAAGCCTCTAATGGATCTGTATTCGTATCTGGCTGGCGACCAGCTATAGGTTGGGTATGTGCCCTAGCTTTATGTTATCAATACTTGTTTAAACCACTAATCACTTGGGGCACTTCGGTAGCTGGATACAATTTACCGCCAATGGTAGGACTTGATGACAATCTTTGGCAACTGATGATGGGTATGCTAGGCATGGGTGGATTAAGAACTTTTGAAAAGGTTCAAGGAGTTGCTTCTAAATGACCAAAGAAAAATTATCAGTTTTTGTCACAATGATTGCAACTATTACATTATCAATTATATTATTAAGCATGGTTTTTGTTATGTTGGTTGGTTTATTTCACGACAATATAGATAACGCTAAAATATTTGAAGCTATAACTCCTGCATTTCAAACAATTGTAGGTGGATTTATTGGATTAATTACAGGCATAAAAATAGGTGAAAAAGAATGATTGAAAATTGGGATAAATCGTTTGATTTAGTAATTGCCCATGAAGGTGGATTTACCAATGATCAGCGTGATAAAGGTAATCACCTACCAGATGGTCGTGAAGGTTGCACCATGTGGGGTTGTACTCAAGCCAATTGGGAAACCTATATAGGTAAACAAGTAACTCAAGATGATATGAAAAAGTTATTACCTAATGATGTTAAGCCCTATTATAAAAAATTCTATTGGGATGCTTGTTCGTGCGATCAACTTCCTTGTGGAATGGACTATGCGGTATTTGATTTCGCTATTAATGCAGGAGTTGGCGGCAGTAAAAAAATGCTTCAAAGGGCATTGGGAGTAGTTGTTGATGGTGCAATTGGACAAAATACTTTAAAAGCTATTCAACAGTCTGATTGTAAAGAACTGTTGCAAAAGTTTAGCGATGCTAAAACAGCTTTTTATCAAAGTCTTGGTAATTTTAATGTTTATGGTAAAGGTTGGTTACAAAGGGTAGCAGATGTTCAAAAAGTGGCTTTAACAATGACATGAATGAAGATTTAAAAGAACAGACCAAAGAGCATTTTAATGGCTTTACTGGCTTTTGTTTATATTGCAATAACCCAATATCAAAAGTTAAATTTTGTAGCCCAGAATGTGAAGAAGATTTTGAATTGGCTAGTAAAATTGGTTTAATTCGAGGTTTTAACAAGCATTAACTTTTTTAGTATTGCTAGTTCTTTTTTCAACGCTTCTATTTCATCATTTAAACGATTAACTTCTAACATCAGCGTAGCAATGGCTTTTTCAGCTTCATTTAATTCAATCATTTTTTTTCCTGCATTGTTTAATTACTTCTTGAGGAACATCAATAGCCGTAGGATAAGTAGCTAATCGACAATCATATTTTATTGGTTGTTTGGTTAATTCAGTTAAAAAAATAACAAAACCACACATAACTGTTGCTATTAGAAATGATATGGTTTTCATTATTTTAATCAGCACTCTGTTTGCCATCCCAAATGTTTTCACAAGTGGTTTTTGTATAACCATAACCTGTACAATCTGCAATGTATTCATTTCTTTTACTTTGCTGATTATCTATTACAGCAACAGTTTTTGTTTCAACTTTTGTAATATCAGGCACATTGTTACAACTACAATGACAACCAAATAAAGAATATAAAACTAATAGTAAAAAGATATATTTCATATTAATATGGCTCACAAAATACATTAACAGGAACTAACATTTTTCCATGTTCAGTAGGAACTGATAGGTATTGAACATTAGGCTTCATTTTGCTTAAAATACATCTTTTGCTATTTTGTAATACTTCATTAGAATCCATTGCAACAGCTCCACTAAACCCTGATAACTTATAAACTGGTTCTGATGGTTTAACACTTGAGCAAGCTACTAAAAATATAATTGGCATCACGACAATTAATTTTTTCATTTTTTTCTACCTTTCTGTTCTAATGTTTGTTTTAAAAGAATTAATTCACCCTCTAATTGATCTGCATGATGTTTATACATTTTTGCTTGAGTTTTAATATCAACATTTTCCAAACGAACTTTTTGAAGATCAATTTTTAAATCTTGAATAACTCGATTTAAATACTCTATTCTGATGTTATCCATAAAGCACCTTATAAAAAAATTGTAAAAAAATATTTTTGCTTTGTTTGTTTAATAAACACTTTTGGACATATAGCATATCTTTGTCATTTTCTACATAAGGTCTTGGTTGATAATTAAGACCAATTTTCACTTTGCCTGTATCGTATGGAATGTTCATTTTATTTCCCTTTTGGTTTACCACCTAATTTGCCATTAGTTCTTGAAGCAAGTTTTTTTTCAGGTGATTTTGATTGTCCACCTTTTGCTCCTAACAGTTTTGCCGCATTTGATAGCTTTGTATACTTTATACTTCCTGATTCACTTTTTGTTGGCTTCATACTTTTCTCCTTTAAAAATTAAACAGTAACATATAACCTAATCACTTAGGGTTGGATTTATTATTTCATTGGTCGTTTCAAGTAATGCGTCCTCGGTAATGTTGTATATTCGTTCAAAAGCTTTTCGTCCAAGACCATGAACACCGGAATTTCCTCTATGATGTTCAGGGCAGAGTCCAATGACAGGTGCATTACTTCTTTTACCACCCCTTCTGATATGATGAATTTCACAGGGAGTTTCTCCATATCCAAGGAATTTGCATAATATACAGCCCAATCTTGCAATTTTTCCATAATGTTCTTTCTCAGCTTTAGTTGTCATTTAAAATGTTTTATGTTTTCTAGTTTGTTTAAATTAAATTCATAATAAGGTATAACTTTTTCTCCGATACCTTTAATAACTTGTGTCGAATTTAAGAAAAAATTGTCTTTGTCCGTCCAGCCTAAAATGTCGCCGCCATCATCCTCGCATAAAACCAGTATGTAGAAATCGCATGGATTTTTTCGGTGATAACCAGTAACCGATAGTCCCTTTTCTTCAGACCTTGTAGATTTAACATCTATGGTGCTTCCGTTATATGTAATCAAATCTGTTGGATTTTTCTTTTCATTTAAACTAAAATCACACATTAGATTTAGATGTTTTGCCACAATATATTCTGCCATGAATCCATCTATATCAATGCTGTAAGGATCTCTTTTGCTGTACTGCCTATCCATATTAAACTGCATAGCATTTTTTCTTCTCATTGTTCCCATGTATTCACAAAGAAATAATTCATGCTTGGTAAGTGTGTATTTCATATCTGTATGCCTTGTTCAACTGCCCAAGCTTGTACATATTCTAAAAACTCACTCATTTCTTCAACTGATAATTTAGATGTATGTCTAAACACAACATCAACCCCATGATTATCAATAGCTGGCAACAGTTCAACAGTTTCACCTCTTGCCCGTAGCCAAGCCGCTATTAATAACCTTTTCCATGTTTCTGCATCTCTGTAAGAATTAGCCCATTGAATTTTTGAAGCAACAGTTTGCAATATGGAATGTAGCATTGCGTTTTGTTCCAAACTTCTGGTTTTGGGCTTTATCTCAACAATGTAACCATCTGGTACAGTTTTAACAGCTTCAATTGCAAACTGTCTAGCTGTGTTATGTGAAAGAATGAAATAGTGTTTCATAATTAAAAAGGAATATCATCATCCATTTCAGCTAATCCACCTATTGCTTTGGGTACAAGCTCTTTGAATGGGTCATCATCTTTTGATTTTGAGCCATCTTTTTTACCACCTAATAGTTCCATTTGATTTGCAATTACTTTTGTTGAATACTTCTCTACACCATTTTTATCTGTGTATTTATCTGTTTTAATTTTTCCTTCAATATAAATTTTGTTACCTTTTTCTACATATTTGGTAACTATTTCAGCAAGCTTTCCAAAAAAAACAACATTGATATATTCAGTTAATTCTTTTGTTTCACCTGATTTGTCTTTGTACTTTTCATTGCAAGCAATAGATAAATTAACAACAGGAGAGTTGTCAGGTAAAAACCTTGATTCAGGTTCTCTTGTTACATTTCCAATACCAATAAATTTATTAATACTCATCATTCACCTCTCATTAATTTAACTTCTGTTTCTACTTCATCTAAAAATTTTTTCACTTCTGTTTCAATTGTTTTAATAAGTTCATCATCACGCATAACTCTAACAATCAACAGTTGACTTCTTTCAGGCATCCTAGGATCATAAGAAACAAAGTCGCACCAAGCCCTACAAGTGCAAGCTAACTGTGTTTGAATTTGCATAATATATTTAGCTGGTGCTTTGCCATCTTTTAAATATCCCCAATGTGTTGCAGAATTGGGGCATTTTATTTCCACAAGACCATCATCACCAACAAGTCCATCAGGAGAACAACCAAAGTTATGAATAGAAGGATGGTCAAAAAATGCAATCTTATCCACAAAATTATTTGTTTTAACTTCATAAGCCACCCTTGCAGATGATTCTTGATCCATGCCCCATTGCATAGCATCATTGATAAAAGATTCTTGAATCTTACCTGTTACTCTTTGCAATGCAAGTTCAATTAAGTAATTACCCCTAGATGTACTAGTGCTAGTTTTTGTTTTAGCCATAATGTCAGCTACTCTAGAAGCAGTTACTTTACCTTTTCTAAGTTCTAGCCATTCAACAGTTCCTTGTTCAATCATTTTTCTCTCGCTTTCATCATAATGTCTGCTAATTTGTAAGATGTTTTAAATGTTTCTAATGCATCAAACTGCTCATCTTTGATTAGTTCAATTTGTGCCTGTGCAAAACGAATAGCAAAGTAATC
>CAITDW010000203.1 GCA_903891235.1 uncultured Candidatus Saccharibacteria bacterium | reverse complement strand
TGTAGCTTTCCGTAACTTGTTCTTCAATAAGTTGTTTAATGGCTTCTTTAGCGTCAATGTGAGCTTGCACTTGACTTGTCTGCAAAAAGTTATCTTCTGCATATTTTATTAGTATCTCATCTAATATTTTATCTGTATCATTCATCGTTTGTGTTTCCTTATATCCTTTATTATTAAATATACTGCTATTGCTGTGAAGATTAGCATTGGCCATAGTGTCTTTAGTAGTAAGACCGTAAAATCGTAGGTACTAATTATATTCATACTTTTGTAGTACGTTTGCTTATTCTGCCGCCTTTGGCTCCAGCTTTTCTAGCTAACTCAATGTTGGCTGCAAAACCTTTAGGACCTTTAACCTTTCCACCTATTCTACCTATGTTGCGATAAAAATCTTCGCCATACTTTTCTTTATTAGTTTTGACGGTTTGTAAGCCGCCTGCTCGTGTTCCACTCATATTACAAATCTCCTTTCAGGTGATCATATATTGATTTAATTATTGCTACTATTCCTGCTATTAATCCTACGACTATTGCTACAATAAAAGTTGCTACTGTGCTAAATATTGCTAATGCTAGCCAAATAACTAATCCTATAAAAAACAAAGTTATTATTATGCGCATATTAGTAACCCAATATTCCTTGTAACCATTCAGGGTTATCTTTAGGTGCTATTACTTCTGCCTGGAGCGATTTGAAGCGCCTGTTAGCCTTTACTTTATCAGTAGCTGGGTACTTACCCATTTCTTGTAGTTTCCTTCGTATACGGGTTATTGTTTCGGGTGATGTTACTTTTATAAATAGTCCTTGTTGTGCAGGGCTAAGGTATAGCCCTTGAGTTTCCCATACCCTCATCATTAACATTTTGTCACTTGATCTAGTTTCTGGGTGCATTTCTAATATGTTTTCGGTTTGTGTTCTTTTCTTCATCTTAGTTTGTCCCTTTCTATGAGAGCTATGATAGCCCAACATAAGACTGTGCCAATGATATACCCACCAGCTATTTGAATTATTAATATAAAGTTATTCATGGCTAGTAAGGAACTGAATCCATTAGTCTAGTTACTTCTTCCTCAGTGATGTTTACAGCATCAATGTTTATTTCAGGTTCAACTGGTACTGGGTCTTTAGATTCACGCTTGGCATCTTTAGCCCACCATTCTATGTCTGCAATAGCTTTGTCCATCTCGGACATCTTAACTTTGTTTACTTCTTTTTTAAGTAGTTTACTAAGTAGATTTAATACTTCGTCAGCTTCTGGAAACTCTCCCCAGCTGTTGTATGTCCATTTAACTTTGTTGATTAAGAATGCTACTTGTTTGGCTGTAACATAACGATCAGTATTTGTTGAGTGTCCAACTGGTGCTGAGTTAACTCTAGCTTTGTGCATTTCATCGGCTGATGCTATTGATTCGATAACACCTATTCCCATAAAACCAAGTGCACGACCTACTGCTGATGTTTCAGCGTTTTCAAGTGCAGCAGTTTTATTTACCATTCCGTCACCAATTACAGCTTGTGAATATCCTGTAAATTGTCGCATAGATTCTTTTATGTCGGGTCTTACAATAGCCTGTATAATAATCATCTCGCTAGTTGGTTCAGATACAAGGTTTGTAATGATTGATCCATTAGGATAGTTCTCATTAAAGAATTGTACTCGGTCAGATAC
>CAITDW010000202.1 GCA_903891235.1 uncultured Candidatus Saccharibacteria bacterium | reverse complement strand
ATGAGTGATATAGCAAAAGTAAATAATTCTTATGACATTGACCCACATATTTGGTCAACGCTTAAAAATAGTTTATATAGTGGGGCAAGAGACGAAAGTATTTTGATGGTTTTGGATTATTGCAAAGCTGGCAATCTAGATCCATTACAAAAACCAGTACATATAGTTCCTATGAGTGTTAAAAATGCACAAACTGGTAAATATGAGTTTAAAGATACAATAATGGCAGGTATAGGTTTGTATCGCATACAAGCTGCTCGTAGCAATCAATACGCAGGTGTTGGTGAGCCTGAATACGGAGCATTAATAACCGCTAATCTAGGTGGTATAAACTTTACGTATCCCGAGTGGTGTAAAGTAACTGTTAGAAAAATAGTGCATGGCAGTATCGTTGAATTCAGTGCTAAAGAATATTGGATAGAAAACTATGCAACGAGTGGTAGGGATTCGCTTGCTCCAAATAGCATGTGGAGGAAAAGGCCATATGGACAGATTGCTAAATGCGCAGAAGCGCAAGCACTTAGAAAAGCATTCCCTGAAATAGTTAGCCAACAACCAACTGCCGAGGAAATGGAAGGAAAAAGCTTAAATGAATTTGATAGTGATTTAAAAAACGTAACTCCGAAAGCTCAAACTTTGAGTGCTAAGTTAGATGAGTTAATAACTGAGCAATCTAACAACAATAATGATGATAAATTAGCCAATATAGTTCAAGATAATCAACCTATACTTGACGAACTCTTAAAATTAATATTGACTCATAATATACCAGATGACACGATCACTAAATGGTGCAATAAAGCTGGTGTTGCTACGATTAATGAACTGGATAGTAGTAAAATACAATCTTGTGTTGATCATATATACAGTAATTATGTACAAGAAAAAACAAATGAGTTATACAAAGAACTATAAATTAAGTAATTAACCAAGCATGGAAAATTTTAATATTGATACAGCGATTATCGCTTTATTCCTGATTGTTAATTTTACTGCTGGATTATTTTTTAGCAGTGGTAAAACAACATTACGTGAATACGCTGTGGGGAATAAAAAATTTTCTACTGGAACTATAGCAGCTAGTGTTATAGCAACTTGCATTGGGGGTGGTTTTTTCTCGGGAGCGATTACGGAATCTTATAGACAAGGTCTATATTTTATTATCCCGGCTCTTGGTGAGCCGTTAGCTTTGATAATAATTGGTTATTTTTTAATACCTAGAATGGCAGAGTTTTTAGGCGATTTATCGGTAGCTGATGCTATGGGTAATTTATACGGTAAACATGTAAGAATTATTGCAGCTATATCCGGTATAATTCTTTGTATAGGAGTAGTTGCCCTACAGTTTAAAGTAGGTGCTGCAATATTAGGAGTTTTTTTTGGGGTATCAGGGTTTTATGCTACTTTATTATGCGCTATTATTGTGACTGTATATTCGGCCTTTGGTGGAATAAAAGCCGTAACATTTACCGATATAATACAGTTTTTTACTTTTGGAACTATAATACCTATTATATCTTTATCTATTTGGGGAACTTTAAACGATCCTTATGCAGCATTTACAACATTGACGGGAAATCCTTTGTTTGATTATCAACAAGTATTTGATTTTTCTAATGCTAGATTTATTAGCACCATTTTTCTCCTAATGTTTTTCTTAGTACCAGATTTTCAGCCGGTATTTTTTCAAAGAATAATCATGGCCAGAAATACTATTCAAGGCAGAAATGCTTTTATAATTGGGGGAGTAGTATGTCTTGCTATGCTTTTAATAATAAGTTGGGTCGGTATATTGTTACTATCCGATAATCCTAACCTAGACCCCAATAATTTATTGCCTTATATTATATCTACTTATAGCTATGTAGGCTTAAAAGGTCTTACTGCGGTAGGTGTTATGGCGGTAATTATGTCATCTGCCGATTCTTATATTAATTCTGCGGCAGTTTTATTTACTAATGATATTTTAAAACCTTTGAATATCAAAAAGTTAAAAGTATTTAATGAACTTACCTTAGCATGTATTT